>NZ_LZMK01000195.1:0-540 GCF_001665865.1 Nocardia sp. 852002-20019_SCH5090214
CATCTGAAGACCCGCCGCCAGCTCCGGGCGGCGGGCCTGGCCCCCGGAGGCCATGCCCCGGTCGCGCAGACCGAAACCCGCCGCCGTGGCCGGCGACTGCTGGCCTACCTCTACGACGCACGACTGGCGGTACCGAAACGCACCGCCAGCCCGGCGCAGCTGCTCGCGGTCGCCAAAGCCATCCGCGAGCACCAGGCCCGCGCCGCCGAGCGTCACGGCTACGCCCGTGACGAGCTCACCACCACCGAAGCCCCAGGTCCGGGCTGGAGGCCCGCGCCGCCCGCGCGCGAATCCAGCGTGATTACGACAAGGCCCGCGCCCACGGCACCGGCGCGGTGGAAATGCTCGATGTGGCAATCGATCACCAGCTCGGATACGCCGCCGAGAATCTGCAGCAGATCGCGTGGGGCAACCGGTGGTCGCTGACGGGATCGCTGGCCGAGGCGCTGACCTGGCACGAGAACTCCGAGATCGCGGCCGAGAAACTCGACGAGCTGCGGAACGCTTTCGCCGACCAGTGGGGTGTGGTCATCGACACCG
>NZ_LZMK01000196.1:0-42732 GCF_001665865.1 Nocardia sp. 852002-20019_SCH5090214
TGGCGCAAGACCGCCGAGGAAATCCTCGACTCCCTCGCTCGATATATCCAACGGATTTCAGGCGCAGAACACTAGGTCCCTCGCCAAGGGCTCCCCCGACAGACATCGAATCGATCATTGGCACCGCGCTGAGGTTGAGGAATTCCTGGGGGCGAGGATGGTTTCGGCCGTGTTCTTCAAGACTGGAGCGGTTCGCCTGGGGTTCAAGAATGGGTGGATACTGTTCGTCGACGCCGACCGGCAGGATTTCGCTCCTGAGGTCCAGTTCGGAGGTCGAAACGTGTGGAATACCGCGGGAATCGCGGACCGCTCCATCTGCGAAATTCAGCCACTGGATGCGTGGACGGGACAGCCTGTCAATCCACCTCATTGGCCAGGACGGCCGGAGCACCTGAAAGACAACTCCGATTCGGACGATATCAACGATTAATCATCAGGAATCTCCGGCGAACCCCCGTCAGGTTGATCAGCCTGATTTGTTGGCGCGCAACGGGTCCCGTCGCGCGCCTGAGCTGTCACGGAAGTGGGTGGTTCTGGAACAGTTGCCACATGCGGTTGCGCACATCGGCGCCGCGGTCGCCGCTCGGCCAATCATGGCTGCCTGCTTTGTATTTGCGCCAGACGACGTTGGCGCCCTGCTCGCAGGAATACCGGTAGCCTTCCGCTACTTCGGGGCCGGATTCGGTGGCGGCGTCGTTGCTGCAGCCGATGGTGCCGCGCCACTGGAGGTGTGCCGCATAGACCGGGACCTGGGTGAAGTCGTTGTCGGCGGTGAAGAATCCGAAGGACAGTTTGCGGATCGGGACGCCGTCTTCGCAGCCGCCGTGCGAGCCGCCGGCATACATCGCTACCGCGCCCAGTTGTGCTGATGCGGCGCAGGCCATGCGGGAGGTCATTTGGCCGCCGTTGGAGTGGCCGGACATATAGACACGCTTGGTGTCGACGCACCAGTGGCTCTCGATGTCGGCGATGACCTGTTGCAGGAAGTCGACGTCGTGCCGGTTGCCGTTTTCGAAGTACCAGCTGCGGTCGTCGGGGCGGTTGGGGTCGGTGACGTCGTCTTTGCCGCCTTGCGGGTAGGCGACGATGAATTTCTGCTGTGCGGCGAAAGGTGTCCAGCCCGATTGGGTTTCGTGCCTGCTGGGGTTGCTTCCGCCGCCGTGGAGCGCGACCAGCAGTGGCGCGGCGCCGGTCAGGCCGCTGGGAACGCGCAGCAGGTAGGGCTGACCGTTGACGGTGCGAGTCACCGAGGCGGCAGCCAGGGAGCAGGCCGCGGGCGCAGGGTCCGACTCCCCTGGAGCCGACTCGGCCGCGGCGGTCGCGCTCGACATCGCGAGCGCGAATATGGCAGACATGACTGTTACAGCCCGGCATACCGGTCCGGACATGCGTGTGCGATGCAACGAATCCTCCCACCCCACAGGAAAATTGAAATACTTCCATTCAAATCTATCGCCCGGCAGGGTGGGCTCGCTCAGGTTCGACAGCATTTGTGACAGCTCCCGAGCCTCGCCCTCGATGTGTCAGAATTTCCGACCTTCCAGGGCTGTGAACATTTCGGGCCAGCGACCGACTGCTACACCACGGCGCCGACGTCTAAAGGGCCGATCCGATAGCGCTGGCTCACGCGTTGCGAGCGCGCTGACTCCGCGACCGCCGCGGGCAACTGACCTCTTCTGGTACTGATGCACCGGCGGTTATCAGGGCGTACAGCAGCCCGCTGGGTCGCGGCTCCCCCACAGCTCTTCACCCTCGTAAGCAGCCGGTCCGCCTATCTGCGCAAAGTCCCCCGATCACTCCGAAACATGATCACTTCACACTATGCTGGCTCGAACGCTGAAACCTGACGCAGTTGTTCGAGAGGAACACCATGAAACGGCTTGCCGTCCTCGTCGTCGCAGTCGCCGCCTTCGGTATCGCTCCCGCGGGCATCGCCGGCGCAGAAAACGGAATCCCCCTGGAGTACAGCAACACTGACCAGATCACCGCGAACTCACCTGTCGTCCTGCAAACCGGCTCGACCGTGATCGATCTGCTCGCGTACATCGGTGCAGGCTGCATCGGCAGCTGGAGCCCGGCTCCGCCCGCGCACTGCCTTTGATTCCGGATTCCGATGATTCGGATCGACGGCTCATCACGACCTCGATCCCGGCCCGCGGAACCACATCAGCGATACGCCGTCCACCCGCCGATCGACGCCGGTTCGACAGCATCACGCGCCCGACCGCACCGACCTCGCTTCCACCCGCGACACTCTGAGACAATAGGGACGTGAGCACCACCATCAGCCACAAAAGTGGACATCGACTCGGCGACCTGACCGGCGCCGCGACTGGGACAGCGGCGCTCGTCGCCCGGTAATTCGATGTCTGACCAGGAAGTACCGGGATCGCGATCCGCACCGAAGGACACCGGAGCGGGCGCGCCGAAGGTTGTCCAGCTGCCCCGGCGTCCCCGGCGGGTGGCGCAGGACGCTGCCCAGCCTGCCCGTAAGACGTGGCGTTCGGAGGGCAGCCGCGTCAACGATCCGCCGCCGACCAGACCCGTCATGCGATCGGAATTGCAGCGGGAGACCGGGGCATGGCCGGTGAACCCTGCTGCGGCGTGGCACGGCCCCGCGGTGGGCGATTCGAGCCCTGCGGCGGATGACGCCTGCCCCGGCGATCAGGACGCGAGCGTCGTCGACTTGGACGAACTGCGACGGAAACGAGCTGGTGAAGCTGCCCCAGCCGCCGGCATCCGGCGGATCGCCAAACCGCGCCGGATCGGCAAAGGTGCGGCCGATGGCTCCGGCGGCGAGGCCGGCAGTCGCGAGAATACTCAGGATTCTCCGTCGACCGAGGGGTATACCGGCCGACACCGCAAATAGCCCGGCGGCGTGCGGTTCGTCCGGCCGAGATGGCCGCGCCACCAAATTTGTTCCATTTGCCCGTTTTTGGCGCTTTGACTACCCTCAGGCCACCATCAAAGCACGGGGGGACGGTCATGGATCTGCATCAACTCAGGTACGCCGATCCGGGCAGCTGGCAGGCCGCGGCCGATGATCTGCTGGCGGCGGCCAAGGACTGCGAGGAGGCCGTCGCCGAGATCCATGCCAATGGATCGCGGCGGCTCGAGGAATCCTGGACCGACTATCTGGGTGAGCTCGTGCGCGGGCGGATCTCCGATGTCACGGGAAAGTTGGAGGAGATCGGCGTCCTGCTGCGAGGTGCCGTCACCGCGCTGGACACGTTGGAAGATGCGGCTCGGATCGCGCAGGCACAGGCCGGTTCGGCGATCACGGCGGGGACGGTCGCGGGCCTGGAACTCGAGGGCGACGTTCTGGTCGTACCTGCCGGGCATCACGAGCCGGAGACCGCGGCGGATGACTGCCGGCGGTACAACGCGCTGATCAAGGATGCGATCGATGCGGCGGATCGGGCCGACCAGGAAGTCGCCGGCGCGCTGCGCAATCTGAATATCAACGTCGACACCAGCTCGCTCGACGATGCGCTGAAACAGCAGTCCGCGGCAGTGGCCGACGCACTCGACGCCATTCGCGAGACCCTGCCGCAGGGCCAGCCCCCCGATGTGGTGAAGGCGTGGTGGGACTCGCTGGCCGTCGATCTGCGCAAACAACTCATGTTGGCGGTGCCGGTCGAACTTCACGACCTCAACGGAATCCCCGACAGCGTGAAGAAGGAGCTCGAGGGTTCCAACGGCTACAACGCTGTGAAGGCGGTGCAGTTCGCTCGCGACCACGCGAACGATACCTCGATCGACAAATTCCAGAACAACTGCGCGAACTTCGTTTCCACCACCCTCGCGTCGGCCGGCCTCGACTACAAAGGCACCCTGACCACCGATTCGGACGGCTGGAACCGCAGCCGGGCCGCGGGAATCAACTTCGACCCGCCGGGGCCCGGTTCCCTGCAGGGACTGAGCCACAGCGATACCTGGTTCAATGCCGAGAAGCAGAAGAACTTCTTCCTGAACAATGGGGCGGAGGAGGTCGGGACCGGCGGCGCGAAACCCGGTGATCTCGTCTACTGGGAGCACACGCAGAACGTCGGCGACTACAAGCCGGGCGAAGCGCACCACACGGCAGTGGTCACCGCGGTGCTTCCCAACGGCGACATCCTCTACTCCCAGCACACCACCAACGGGAAGGACTTCAGCCTGACCGACCGGATCGGATTCTCGAATCAGGACGGCGGCACACAGAACGTGCGGATCATTCGGCCGAAGGAGACCTGGTAGTTGAAACGCCCCGCGATCGTGGCCGCCGCGATCTTCCTCGCCTGCTTCGCATCTGCCGTTCTCCTACTGGTGGTGGCCGATCACAAACTCGCGGAGCGGACGGACGTTCTTCTCGAATCGCATTGTGCGCGAAGCATTCCCGTTCCGACGGCCGCCACCGCCTCCAGCTGGGCCGCGACAGCCCTCTTGATCTGTGCTGCCGCAGCGGCAGTGGTGTTCATCGTCGCCGCCGCGCGATTCTCCTCGACCTCGAGGAAGGTCCTCGCGATCGTCGTCGCGGCGTCGGCGGTGATCATCAGCGTCGGTTACGCGTTGGTCGTGGGATCCGCGCTGCTGCAATCGAATACCGACGAGCCGATCTCGCCTCGCTACCATCCGTGCGAAGCGTTCTTCTGACAGGGCTTCATCATGACAGACGTTTGTATCGACCCGGCCACCGCGCAACAGGCCGGGGTGGACATCTCCACCAACAGCAATGAATCCCGAACCCGGCTCGAGCAACAATTCGATGAGATCGAACCGGCGCGGCAAGCGAACGAAGGCTGGCAGAGCGGACCGGCGCTCGTCGATTTCGCGTCGGCGCGGAAACAGGACATCCTATCCAGCCTGGCGGAACTCGAGAGCATCGGAAAGAAGATCGTCGAGGTCGTCAGCGCGCGAACCAGCGTCGACGAACGGTATGCGACCAGCCTCGTTCGAATCGGGAAGGCCGTGGACTCCATGTCCGAATAGCAGTGGTCGCGCGATCCTCGGCCCGCTCGGCTCTCACCCCGGCATTGCCGGCTTGTTGTTCAAATTCAGCGGCTCGGTCCGCGGGAATGTCACCGGCAAAGCGGTCAAGGCCCGGTGGAACGGTCCTGGTCGCCAGCTCGGCGCATCCGTCGCGAGCTCGATTTCGGGGAGGGCGTCGAGGAGTTGGTCGATCGCTTCCTGGGCGATCAGATACGCGATCGACTGCGCGGGGCAGGCGTGCGGGCCGATGCCCCAGGCCAGGTGGGATCGATTGCCCGTCATATCGTCGCTGCGAATCACGGGGTCGTTGTTGCAGGCGGCCATGCTGATGACAACCGGCTGATTGGCGGGTAGCCAGACGTCGTCGATCAGCATGGGCTGGCGGGGGTAGGTGATCAGGAGGTTCGCCAGCGGCGGGTCGTTGAACAACACCTCGTCGACCGCGTCGCGGGAGGAGAGATTGCCGCCGAGCACACTGCCGCCGAATCGGTTGTCGGTGAGGACCAGCAGCAACGTGTTGGCGATGAGGTTCAGCTCGAATTCGATTCCGGTGCCGTAGATCTGGGAGACGTGGTGGGAGACCTCGGTGTCGTCGAGGGCGGCCGGGTGTTGTTGCAGTACCGAGGTGATGTCGTTGCTCGGGGTGGCTCGTTTGAGGCGCACCAGACTCATCAGCGCCTCGCCGAGGATGCGGTTGCCCTGTTCGGCGTCGACGCCTTCGAGCAGTTTGGCCGTTCCGGCCGCGACCTGCGCGCCGATCTCCGGCGGGCAACCGAGCATCACGTTCACGAGTTCGAATGCGAGGGGGTAGATGTACTGGGTGATCAGTTCCGCCTTGCCGTCCTGGCAGAAGCTGTTGATCAGGGGAAGCGTGGCCTTCTCGACCGCCGCGCGCAACGAGTGCAGGTCGACGGCGTCGATACCGGCGGTAATGGCCTCACGGTAGCGGTGGAAATCGGCACCGGAACTTCTGCTGGCCATCGGGCGCCATTCCAGCAGCGGAAGGATCGGGCAATCCGAGGGCACGGTCTGCTGCCACACGCGCGGGTCTGCGGGAAAGTGTTCGGGGTCGTTGAGAATTCGCACCGCGGTGCGGTAGCCGATCACCAGCGTCGCGGGCACGCCCGGCGCCAGTTCGACGGGCGCGAGCGAGCCGTATCGGCTGCGCATTTCGCGGTAGACGCGGTGCGGGTCGTCGGAGAAATCCGGGGTGAACAGCGGGACTCGCGGGCCGTCGGAACTCGTCGGAGAGCCGTGGGCAACGGGACACATCGTCGGGCGGGTCGGGAACTGTGACGTAGTCATCAACCACTCCAGTTGTCGTATCGCACGCTGCGTCGAACTGCATGACGCGATGTCGCGCGCGTCGAAGGCTGCGGTAGTCGCACCGGACGACCCTGGCCGGGACGACCATCGGCAGCACGATGATCATTCGTGGTAAAGCGTTGGTGCGTCAGACGCCGAGGGCGCCCAGCGAATCGTTGTCGTCGATGGCCGTGGTGATGCGCCGTAACAGGGTCAGGCAGGTTTCGTTCGACTGCATCTTGGGCTGATAACTCGCACGCCCGATGGTGAAAGCCCATGCGGCGTAGGCGAACAGCGACTGCTGCCGGTAGAGCAACCAGGCGTCCTCGAAGGCCGGGGGCTTGCCGCCGGCCTCTCCCAGTTCGTCCAGGTAGGCCGCCAGCAGGTCCCTGTCCCATAGTCGGCGGTCTTCCGGCTCGCATCCGGAATTGACGGTGTACGCGAAATCGTGTGCCCATCCGCCCCGCATCACGACCTGCCAGTCCACGAAACCCATGCGGCCGGCGCTCGTGCGGTAGGTCTGCCCGATGTGGGGATCGCCGTGCAGCAGTGTCGGCGGAACCTCTTCGGTCGCGATGGTGACCGCCCGCTCGACGCCGGCCCACAGCCGTTCGCTGCTGCCGTGCAGGGCGGGCGGAACAACCTCCTCCGCGCGGCGCAGGCCCACTTCGCACCGCTTCTTCATATCGATCGCGGACAGATACACGTCGAGCATGTACGCCGGGGTGTTGAGGACGTCGATCGCCTCGGATTCCCAGAAGGTGCCGTGCAGGCGGGCGAGATTGCGGACCAGATCCTCGGCTTGCTCGCGGGTGATCGAGGCGGTGGGTTCGCTGAAGACGGCGCCGCGAGTCGCGGCGATGTCCTCCATCAGGGCGATCGACCGCCACGAGGCCGGGTCGGACGCGCCCCAGTATCCGATCGGCGCCTCGATGTCGACGGCGGGGCGGAAGTCGCGGAAGAACCGGGTTTCCCCGTCGATCATCTTTCCGCCGCCCAGCAGGATCCGCTGGCTGAAACTGGTGGTGGTCTTGGCGAACAAGCGGGTCGGCAACTGCGCCCGGGTCCCCACATCGTTGTATTCGACCGTGATCGCCACCCTCGTCGAGGTGCCGCTGCTGCCGTTGGACGTCTCGAAGCCCGACACCTCGGCCCCGGGAACATCGCGGCACAGCACCGCGGTCAGCCATTCGGGGGTGATCTTGTCACCGGAGATCGGCACGTCGGCGAGGGAGCGCAATCTGGGTCCGTGAATCTTCTCGCCCAGCATCCGGGTTCCGACGGTGACAGAACGACCGAGCAACCAGAGCTTGTGATTCACGCACGTATCTCGATTCCACTGTAAGACAACGATTATCCGAGCGATCCGACGCCTCCACCGATCGCGGCGCCAGAGGCACAGTACCTTACATCAGTCGAAAGCGTTGTAAGACAATGAATTACCGAAGCCGTCATTACTCATCAGTACATACGGACGAGTCGGGTTTGAGATGCGGCTCCTCTCCCGCGACGGAGCGCACGCCAGGAAGCGATCATGCGGAGCCGGAGTTGCCGGCGCCGACCTGATCGGATTCGGATTTCCGGTCGCCTGCCACCCCGAGCAGAGTTGCGAAGAGGAGGGGCGCGAGTGTCTGATAACCGATCCAGAGTTCGCCGGCCGCCCTGTTCCCCTGCCATGCCAGCAGCAGCGCGATGAGGGTGACAACCGTCCAGCCGGTGTCGTAGCCGATCATGAGCCGCATAATTGTGCTCATCGGGCGGCTGCGCAGGTATGCGAATTCACCGGCGCCTGCGATGAGCAGGGCTGCGGCGCAGGCGATCATGAGCCAGGTGGCGACACCGAGTCGATGACTCAGCGATTCGGCGCCGATGATGTAGACGGCGGCGAGCACTATTTTGACGGTGCCGTCGGCAACGACTCCCAGGGCATGCCCGGTGACGGGCGTAAACGACGTGCGGATCATTGGTTCCTCTCCGAATACAGCACCGGCGACGACATTCGGCCTCAGGAGACCGGCTCGATGCGAAAGACGGCGCAGCGGCTCGCCGCGCCCGCGAAGCTGTCGGGCGAGCCGGATTCGACCAGACCATTCCTGACGAAAGCTTGTGCACCCCTGGGATTTTGCACAGGAAACGCACGCAGCACCGGTTGGCGCTGCGGTTCGGGCACTTCGATCAGATTCACGACCCGGGATTTCCGGCCGCGAGCGAGCACACCGCGTCCTGCCGCGCGGGCATTCTCGACCCATTCGGCGTTCGGATAGGCCTGCACGAGGTACCGGTCGCCGTCGAGCTGTATCGGGGCGACGGGCGTGGTCCGGGGAATTCCCGTCGAACGACCCGCAACGGTGAGCAGGTGGATGGGGCCGAACGGCAGGCCGATGCGATGGGCGGTGACGACGATGCGATTGCGGAAGTCGCGTCGCGAGGGCGACCGATGCGGATTGTCCTTCCGGCCGATGCTCTCGTCGGTCGCGGTGAATCCGACCACCGCGACGATCACCAGAACGAATGCGGCTATGGCGCAACCGGTTCGGGTGAAATGGAACAGTTCCCAGCGTCGCAGGATATCGGCGTAATTCGCCGGCGGGGTGCCTACCGCCCACCGTTTGATCTCCTGATTGATCGGCACGTTCCCGTATCGCGTCACCAGGAAGGAGAGCAACACCAGCACCGTCGCGCTCGCGGCGATCCGACGCTGCCCTCCCCGCGATCGCACCGCGAGCACCAAGGTACCGAGCACCGCCAGCGCCATCAGCGATTGCATAGCCGGGCCGTTGACTCGCATGAGCGCGACATGGAACGTGAACCGAACATCAAGGGGCACTTCACGAAACGCGTACAGCACATTGACGGCGCCGTAGCCGAACGCTCCGGCCAGCAGACCGGGGAACAGGAGTGCGGCTCCCCGGACGGATTTCGACAGCATCGAGACTCCCATCTGAATATCGCAACATCGAGTTGCGATATCGTCAGGATGCCCGCCCGTCCGCGATATCGCAACTAGGAGTTGCAATGAGTTCGTCCGCGCCTCTGGGACGTGGACCGAAGGTCCGCGCCGCCGTGCTCGCCGCCACCGTCGACGAGCTGAGCGAACGCGGATACGCCGCGTTCACGATCGACAACGTCGCCCAGCGCACCGGAGTGCACAAGACCACCGTCTACCGGCGATGGCCCGACCGCGACAGCCTGATCGCCGAGGCGCTGGCCGAGAGTGTCGCGGCGGAAATTCCCATTCCCGATACCGGTTCGGTCGACGAGGATCTCCGCGCGCTGGCGCGCAGCCTCGTCGCCTGGGCCGACAGCGCCTCCGGGCGAGCCATTCTGGCCGTGCTGGTGTCCACCGCCGCGGGCCTGCCCGCACCCCCGAACTCGGCACGCCATGTCTTCCGCGATCGGATTCGGCAAACGCTGCCGGTGGTGACGCGCGCGATCGCTCGTGGGGAGCTACCCGAAGGCACCGATCCGGCGGAGATGATCAAAACGCTGGTGGCGCCGATCTACTTCCGCGTTCTGATCACCGGAGAGCGGGTGGACGACGGCACCGCGGACGCCGCCGCGAAGGTGGCTCTGACGGCCGCGCGTGCCGCGCTGTTCACCTGAACGGGCGAGTGGGTCGCGCCCCGCTCACTCGTCGATGGTCCCCGGCATCGTCTTGTCGCGCGCGGATGTCGTAATGCCCCATGCGGCGAGCCGCAGATGGTGCTCGCCGTTGTGCCAGTGCGTGATCGAGGCGTTCGGCACCGGCGGCATATCAGCCGGTGACGTCGCACCCACACCGGCCAGGACGTGTGCTGCGGTGACGACGATCGCGTCGTGGGCGACGATCAGAATCCGCTCGGCGGTGGTTCGGTCGAGTTCGGTGAGCAGATCGCGCATCCGCAGCGCGACATCTGCCGGCGATTCCCCACCCGGCGGCCGATAGAACCATTCGCCGAGGCGGGCGCGGCGCTCGAACTCCTGCGGCGCTCGGCGTCGAATGGCTTGCGGCGGAAAGAGTTCGAAGATTCCCATCTCGCGGTCACGGCAGCGTTCGTCGGTCACCATGGGTAAGGCGCCGGCGCCTTCGGCAGTGCGCGCCATCGCCGCCCAGGTCTGTTGCGCGCGCAGATACGGTGAGCACACCACCAGCTGCGGCGCTCGCTCCGGGTCCAGCCCGGCCAGCCACCGCCCCAGCCCGGCGGCTTGCTCGTACCCCGTGGGCGAGAGCTCGACATCGCAGTCGCTGCCGGGGAAGGGCTCGTCGGCGCCGGCGCTGAACGCGGCATTGGCTCGGCTTTCGCCGTGACGGATGATCCAGAGGTCGCGCAGGCGATACTGCGGCGGGATCCCGGCCGAGCGGTCTCCCGGAGCCGCACTCGTCGGGTCCGGACCCCTTGCCGTCATCCGATCCTCCCTGTTTCGGTCCCCTACTTCGACCAGGATGCGCGTGCTCGGCGCGCCGAGTTCGATGGTTCTACACGAGCCGTTTCAGCGGGTTGCTCCGATCGAGAAGACGATCTCGATCAAACGGGTGAAGCGGGCGGTCAGGTCGGCGGCCGATTCTTCGGGATGTGCTCGCGCCCAGGCCATTACCGCGTCGACTGCGGCGGTCCAGATGCCGGCGAGGGCTTCGATATCGCGTTCGTCGGTGTCGCCCAGGGCGTCGAGGAACCGGCGTACGCCCGAGTCGGCGTGTGCGGCGATCCGGTGGCGGTAGCCGTGTACCAGGTCCGCCACCGCACCGGTCGGCGGTGCGGTCGGGTCGTGGATGATCCGCCAGGCGGTGCGGTCTGGGCCGAGGGTGTCGAAGAGGCCGCGCAAGGCGTTGCCTGGCATCGCGAAAGGTGCTGTGGCGGGGTCCATTTCGTCGTCGAGGCGCTCCAGGAGCGGGTCGGCCAGCGCGGTCAGGCACTCCGCGTAGAGCTGTTCCTTCGAGGTGAAGTGCTGGTAGACCAGGGCCTTGGAGATGCCCGCGCGCCCGGCGATGGACACCATCGACACCGCGGCGAATCCGCGTTCGGCGAACTCCCGCATGGCGGCGATCAGGATCTCCTCGCGACGGTCCTGCGCGGGCATGCCCTTGGTTCCGAGTCCGGCGGCCGTTGACATGCGCCCGAACTTACCCTACGGTCACTTTCAATGAAGTGACCGTAGGGTCATATAATCGTTCCGGAGAGTGCCTGCGATGACCCTGTGGGAACAGATCAACCAGCCGGTGACCTACGCGGTTCCGTTCTTCGTGCTCGCGATGGTCCTGGAGATCGCCGCCCTGCGCGGTCACGCCGAGGACCGCGCCGGCTACGACGTGATCGACGCGCGGACCAGCCTGACCATGGGCTTCGTCTCACTCTTCGTCAGCGGTGCCGCGAAATTCGCCGCACTCATCGGCTATGCCGTGCTGTACGTGCACGCCCCCTGGCACGTCGACCCGCGCAACCCGCTGTCGTGGGTGGCAGTCATGCTCGCGGTGGATCTGCTCTGGTACGCCTATCACCGCCTCGCGCATCGAGTCCGGGTGGTCTGGGCGGCGCATCAGGTGCACCACAACAGCCGGTACTTCAACTACGCGACCGCACTGCGCCAGAAGTGGAATCCGTGGTTCGAACTGTTGGCCTGGGTTCCGCTGCCGCTCCTGGGTGTGCCGCCGTGGATGATCTTCACGGCCTGGTCGTTCAACCTCGTCTACCAGTTCTGGGTGCACACCGAGACCATCGGAAAACTCCCTCGCTCGTTCGAATTCGTCTTCAACACCCCCTCCCATCACCGCGTGCACCATGCCAGCGATCGGGAGTATCTGGACCGTAATTACGGTGGCATCCTGATTCTGTGGGACCGCATGTTCGGCACCTTCCGCGCGGAGACCTTCCGCCCCACCTACGGACTCACGAAGAACATCGACAGCTCGAACGTCCTCACGCTCCAGTACTACGAATTCGGCGCCTTGTGGCGGGATCTGCGCTCCACCAAGCGAATTCGCGAATGGGCCGGATATTTGTTCGGGCCGCCCGGATGGGAACCTGGCACCGCACGCACGGGCGAGATCGGCGATCGAATTCCCGAAGCCTGACCGCATCGGCATCGTATTCCGGGCGACAACCATCTGCCCGAGCCCGGCCGGCAGCCGCGTCGATGACGCTCCTGTTACAAATCGGCTCTTGCCACGGCAGCCGAATGTTAACGGCGGGAGAGAAATCCCAGCACGTTGATTACGCGGCAGGGCATCCGCCTTCCGAAATTCCACGTATTCGGATGCCGGGTGCGTCGAGACATGTTGCCGCACAACAGATTATCAGCGCTGAATCACGATCGTAGACGGTGAAGACCCGGCAACGTCGTATTACTCCGGATGTGACCATCACGAAACACCTGGGGCGTGAACTGAACCCATCGGTGAATCACCTCGATTCCTCACCGGTCCTCGTCACATCCCCAGGAGACAAGCATGTCCGCACCCACCGAAACCACCTCCGAGATCGACAAGGCGATCGAGGAGAACATCGCGAAATCGCTGTCCGAGATTCCGCATCCGGCGCTGCCGAAAGGCACCAATATCTATGGCGCCACCAAAATCTTTCCCGACTATCAGGCCGAGGCCGGGGAAACATACTTCACCCTGGTGCACGGGATCGCGCACGAGTCGTCGGTGAGTTTCGTGGCCGTCCTGCAGGCGACTCGGGCGCTGCGCAAGGGGTTCGAGTCGGCGATCTACTTCTATGGGCCGGGTGCGATCAACTGCATCGCCAACCGCGGATTCCCGACCACCGGGGACAGCGGTTTTCCGGGTGAGCAGAACATCAACGACGCGCTGTCGACCTTCATCAAGGAGGGCGGCAAGGTATTCGCCTGCCGCTTCGGTCTGGCTCTGCACGGGGCCCGCGAGGAGGACCTGATCGAGGGGGTCATTCCCGCGCATCCGCTGGATGTGCAGGATGCGCTGATCTACTACGCACGCAAGGGCGCGATCATCAACTCCACCTATCAGGTGTAGGCGGCCGGCATGACCGAGGTATCCACGCGAGTAGACCTGGCGCTACTCGGTATTCGCGTCGACCTGCCGGTGCAGCGCCGGTCCGGAGCCGGGCCCAGCGACGACGGTCATGTGTCGTTCGGGGGTGCCGGCGCTGCCATTCCCATCCGATCCGACAGCCCCTACACGCTGAGCGGGGATCGTCTGCTGCGCGACGGCACCGATCTCGGCGTCACCGTCGAGCCGGTGCGGCGGCCCAGGTTCTACGACCTGCGCACCGCCGAGGGCATCGACTACGAGCAGATCGCGAGGCTGCACGGCACGGATGTGCTCGCGACGACGGTGGTGCAGACGTGCATCCGATACGGCGAGGACCAACGTTGCCGATTCTGCGCGATCGAGGCGTCGCTGGCGGCGGGCACGACCGTCGCGGTCAAGCGGCCCGAGCAACTTGCCGAGGTAGCGGCCGCCGCGGTCCGGCTCGACGGGGTGCGGCAGATGGTGATGACCACCGGCACCACCGCCGGAAAGGACCGTGGCGCACGGCATCTCGCGCGCTGTGTGCGGGCGGTGAAGCGGGCCGTGCCGCAGCTGCCGATTCAGGTGCAGTGTGAGCCGCCCGGGGATCTGTCGGTCCTCGCGGAGCTGCGGGCGGCGGGAGCGGAATCCATCGGCATTCATGTCGAATCGCTCGACGATCGGGTCCGTGCGCGCTGGATGCCGGGCAAATCGACGGTGCCGCTCGCGGATTACCGGGCGGCGTGGACCGAGGCGGTGCGGGTGTTCGGGCGCAACCAGGTGTCGACCTATCTCCTGGTAGGGCTCGGCGAGGATCCCGACGAACTGGTCGGTGGGGCACGGGAATTGATCGCGATGGGTGTGTACCCCTTCATCGTTCCCTTCCGGCCGCTCGCCGGAACCCTCGCCGTCGACGTCGACAACGCGAGCGCACCCTCACCGGCGCTGCTCGAGGACGTAACGCGAAGGGTCGCAACCGAACTGCGGCGCGCTGGGATGCGCGGCGCCGATCAGGCGGCCGGGTGCGCGGCATGCGGCGCGTGCAGTGTGCTGCGCACCGCGGGAGGCTGAGATGACGACGATCGACACGCCGCGCTGGTGGCTCGACGGATCTGTGGCATCCGGCAGGCCGTCTCCCGATTACTGTGTGCTGTCCGGGCATCCGAACCCGAAGGAACCGCCCGGCGGCTTCCTGATTCGCCCGGCGGATTCCCGGCAGCTGGCCGCCTATCGAACGCTGCGGCGCGAGAGCTTCGTGGTCGAACAGGGCCTGTTCCAGGGTAGCGATGCCGACGATATCGACGATCATCCGCGCACCGTCGTGCTGGTCGCACTGGCGTCGGACGGCACTGTGCTGGGTGGTGTGCGCCTGGCGCCCGCCACCGCCGAGGATCTCGGCTGGTGGGCCGGCAGCCGGCTGGTCGTGGACTGTGGCCGCCGCACGCGCGGGGTGGGCAATGCCCTCGTACGCGCGGCCTGCGCCTACGCGGAGAGCAACAACGTGCTGCGCTTCGAGGCGACGGTGCAGCACCGATACGCCGCGCTGTTCACCCACCTCGGCTGGATTCCGCTGGGAGACACCACGTTCGGCGGCGCACCGCACGTTCGCGTGCGCTGGCCCATCGACCGCATCGACCGGCTCACGCGCTCGACCAAGGCGATGCTGGGCCCGCTGCTGACCACCCTCGGGAATGATCCATCTACCCTGGGCGGCAGACACTTTCGCGGCGATGACGGTGCGCCGGTGCCGGGCAGCGATCTCGTCGCCGCATGTGACGCCATCATCGCCTCGATGGTCGAACGCGATCCGGAATGGGCGGGCTGGTGCGCGGCCCTGGTGAATCTCAACGATCTGTCCGCGATGGGCGCCGAACCCGTGGGGTTGCTCGACGCGGTCGCGGCACCCACCCGTTCGCTGCTCACCCGCATCCTGCGCGGCCTGGCGCGGGCCGCCGACACTTGGGGTGTGCCCGTATTGGGCGGGCATACCCAGATCGGCCCGGCCGCACTGGCAGTGACCGCATTGGGTCGCACCGCCCGGCCCGTTCCCGGTGGCGGGGGCCGGGCAGGCCACGAACTTCGGCTCACCGCGGATCTCGGTGGCCGCTGGCGCGCCGGATATACGGGGCAGCAATGGGATTCGTCTTCCTACCGCACCGGAGACGAGCTGCGGGCGCTGGGCCGGTTCGTCGCCGACACCGCGCCGGCGGCCGCGAAGGATGTCAGCATGGCCGGGATCGCCGGTACGGCGGGCATGCTGGCCGAAGCATCGGGTGTCGGCGCGGTGCTCGACGTGGCCCGGATGCCGCGTCCGGCGAATACCGCGCCGGCCGAATGGATCACCTGCTTCCCCGGCTTCGCCATGCTCACCGCCGACCGCCCCGGATCCGCGACCGGCCCCACCGGACCCGCCACCTCCGCGGTATGCGGCGTCCTCACCTCCGAACCCGGCGTGCGTTTGCGCTGGCCGGACGGAACCACCACCACAGCGGTGCCCGGCACCGTGACCGGATTGGGTATCTCATGACCGAATTGACCATCTCCGTGGCCGCCGCCGAATTCGGCCGCGATATGGAGGCCTGCTACGACACCATCTCGGCACTGATCGGGCAGGCTCGTGCTCGCGGTAGCCGGCTGCTGGTCCTGCCCGAGGCATGTCTCGGCGGCTATCTGCCCAGTCTGGGCGGCGGCGCCGAGAACGACGAGGCCCGGCAACGCCGGTTGCGCAGCCTGCCGCCCGCCCTCGCCCTGGACGGGCCCGAGTTGGCGCGGATCGCCGCCATGGCGGGGGATCTCGTCGTCACCCTCGGCTTCTGCGAGGCCGACGGCGAGCTGCGCTACAACGCCGCGGTGACGCTGTCCGGCGACGGCATCCTCGGCTCCTACCGCAAAGTGCATCAGCCGCTGGGCGAAAACCTCTGTTACGCCGCCGGTTCGGAGTATCACGCCTTCGACACGCCGATCGGGCGGATGGGGATGCAGATCTGCTACGACAAGGCCTTCCCCGAGGCCGCGCGCGCCCTGGCGTTGGACGGCGCGGAGATAATCACCTCGCTCTCGGCGTGGCCGACCGCCCGCACCGCCACCGCCGAACGCCTCGAGGACGACCGCTGGACCCAGCGCTTCGACATCTTCGACCGCGCCCGGGCCGTCGAGAACCAGGTGGTGTGGATCGCTTCCAACCAGGCCGGCACCTTCGGCTCGCTGCGGTTCGTGTGCAGCGCCAAGATCGTCGGGCCGGGCGGCGACATACTCGCCACCACCGGCACCGCGCCGGGACTGGCGACCGCCACGGTCGATGTCGGCCGGGTACTCGGGCTGGCCCGCGGCGGCGGCATGTACAACCTGCGGGACCGGCGGCCGGAAGTCTACGACAGCGTGGTCGCGCGCCACGGCGTCGTCGGACAGCCGTCGCTGCCGGAGGAATTGGCGGCCGCACATGCCTGAGATGACCCCGCCGTCCGCACCCGCCGCGACTCCCGGAGGAAAACCGTGACTCCGCAACCCTTTTCGATCGAACACCACGAGGTGGTGGTGATCGGCGCCGGGCAGGCTGGGCTGTCCATCAGCTGGTATCTGACCGGGCGCGGGATCGATCATCTCGTGCTCGAACGCGACACCATCGCGCACGAATGGCGCGACAACCGCTGGGACAATTTCACGCTCGTCACTCCCAATTGGCAGTGCGTGCTGCCCGGATACGGTTACACCGGCCCGCAGCCGCACGGTTTCATGACCCGTGACGAGGTCTATGCCTGGGTGCGCGGTTACGCCGACACCTTCGATCCGCCGGTGCGCGAAGAGGTGGCCGTCACCGCGGTGACCGTGGCCGCGGGCGGCGGGTTCGATATCGAAACGACCGGTGGGCCGGTGCATTCCGATCAGGTCGTGGTCGCCGTCGGCGGATATCACATCCCGACCGTGCCGCGCTTCGCCGAACGGCTGCCCGGCTCGATCCGGCAGGTGCACTCCGCCGAATACCACAGTGCCGCAGATCTTCCCGAGGGAGCCGTTCTCGTCGTCGGCACCGGACAGTCCGGTGCCCAGATCGCGGAGGACCTGCACCTGGCCGGTCGCGAAGTCCATCTGGCGGTGGGCAGCGCGCCTAGAGTGGCCCGCTTCTACCGTGGACGCGACTGTGTGGCATGGCTGCAGGATATGGGCCACTACGACATTCCCATCGAAGATCAGCCCGGCGGGCTGGGCAAGCGCGAGAACACCAACCACTACGTGACCGGCCGCGACGGCGGGCGCGATATCGACCTGCGCCGCTTCGCCCTCGAGGGGATGCAGCTCTACGGGCGGATGACCGATATCTCTAGCGGCACAGCGCGTTTCGACCCGTCGCTGGAATCCTCGCTCGACGCCGCGGATGCCGTTGCCGAGAGCATCAAGGATTCCATCGACGACTACATCGATCGTGCGGGTATCGACGCGCCCACCGAACCGCGCTACCGGCCGGTGTGGCGTCCCGAGCACGAAGTGACCGAAATCGACCTGACCGCAAGCGGAATCACGTCGGTGGTGTGGTCGGTCGGTTTCCGGACCGACTACCGGTGGCTGCGCGTCGGGGTATTCGACGGCGAGGGCCATCCCTGCCACAATCGCGGTGTCACCTCCGTCGAGGGCCTGTACTTCCTCGGCCTGCCCTGGCTGCACACGTGGGGATCGGGCCGGTTCGCCGCCGTCGCCCGCGATGCCGAATATCTCGCGGATCGGATCACTGTCACCGCCCGCGCGACCGCCGCCGCCTGAACCGGATTCTCATGGCCGTCACCCGGATCGCCGCCGTCGCCGCTCATTTCGGCACCGGCATCGCCCGCGCCCTCGACAAGATCACCGGCATCGTCGACCGGCTCGCCGCCGACGGCGTCGACCTGCTCGTGCTGCCCGACGCGACGCTCGGCGGCTATATCGGCGACCTCCGCAACCCGGATCCCGCCACCGGGCCGGAGGCCATCGATCCCGAGGGTCCGGAGATCCGCCTGCTGTGCCGGCTGGCCGGGGCCATGACCATCTGCGTCGGCTATGCCGAACACTGTGACGGCACGCGCTACAACGCGGCGGTCTGTCTGACCGGCGACGGCGTACTCGGCCGCCATCGCAAGGTCCACCAGCCCGCCGGTGAACACCTGGCCTATTCCGCCGGGGATCGCTTCTGCGCCTTCGACACCCCGGTCGGCCGCCTCGGCATGCTGATCGACTACGACAAGACCTTCCCCGAATCCGCGCGCACCCTGGCCCTCGACGGTGCGCGCACGATCGCGGCGCTGTCCGCGTGGCCGGCCAGTGTCACCGACCGCGCCTCCCGGATGCCCAACGACCGCCAATCGCGTCTGTTCGATCTCTACGACCAGGCTCGCGCGGCCGAGAATCAGGTCGTGCTCGCGTCCTCCAATCAGACCGGCATCACCGGATCGCTGCGGTTCCTCGGCCAGGCCAAGGTGGTGGGCCCGGGTGGCGACATCCTGGCCAAGACCTGGTCCAAGGGCGGCCTCGCGGTGGCCGATATCGACGTCGACGCGGAGGTGGAGCGGGCGCGCCGGGTGCTGCGGCATCTCGCGGAACGCCGCGTCGACGCCTACCACAATCTGATGACCGGTAAAGGCGGTTACTGATGCGCATCGCACTGCTCACCTACTCGACCAAGCCGCGAGGCGGGGTGGTCCACACACTGAATCTCGCCGAGGCGCTCGCGCGTCTCGGTGCGGAGGTCACGGTGTGGACGTTGGGCCGGGGCGGCGACGCGGGATTCTTCCGCCCGGTGGATCCAACTGTGACGGTACGTGTGGTGCCCTTCGAAGCCATCGACGGCGAAGCGGTCGGGACGCGAATTCTGCGTTCCATCAGTGTTTTACGCGCCGCGTTCACTCCCGTGGACTACGACATCGTCCATGCCCAGGACTGCATCAGCGCCAACGCAGTCGGCCGATGCGTTCGCACCATCCATCACCTCGATACCTTCACCACACCCGAACTGGCCCGCTGCCACGACCGTGCCATCACCGACCCCTATGCGCATATCTGCGTCTCCGCCGCGGTCGCCGCGGAGGTTCACGCCGGCTGGAATCTGCGCCCCGTCGTGATCCCCAACGGCGTCGAGTACGACCGATTCGACTCCGCCGCAAGCGATTCGGTCACCGCATCGACCGCCCGTCGCAGCTGGCAGCGATGCCTCGGTCCCTACATTCTGGCGCTGGGTGGCATCGAACCTCGCAAGGGCAGTATCGATCTGCTGGAGGCTTTCGCGCTGCTCCGCCGCGACCACGCCCAGCTGCGCCTCGTCTTCGCGGGCGGTGAAACCCTCTTCGACTACCGCGAGTACCGGGCTCGATTCGACGCGCGCGCAACCGAACTGGGCATCCGGCCCGTCATCCTCGGCACGGTCGCCCACGACGCGCTGCCCGCACTCGTCGCCGGAGCCGCGCTGGTTCCGTTCTTCTCCACCAAGGAGGGGTTCGGACTGGCGGCCATGGAGGCCTTGGCCGCAGGGGTTCCGGTGGTCGCTCGCGAGCTTCCGGTGCTTCGGGAGGTCTTCGGCGACGCGATCTCCTACGCCACCGATCCGACCGGAATGGCGGCGACGATGGCACAGAACCTGCGGCGCGACACGGCGCGCATCGACCGTGGCAGGGCACTCGCACACCGATATGATTGGGAGACAGCGGCTCTCGCGCACATGGAGTTCTACCGGGCCCATCTCCGAAGTCCGCGGGTTCGAGCGGATTCCGATGCCATCGCGCCCGAGCCGACCGCGGAACCCTTCGCCCGGCAGGGTTGATCGGACCGGGGTGTCGCTCGGGCGGACTCAGCCCAGCGCTGCGCTCGCCGCCCGCAATTCGTCCAACGCCGAGAGAACATGCCGCGCCAGTTCGTCCGAGGCGTCCCGCTCCCCGTCGGTCCATTCGGCGAACCCGCGTTTGAAGGCGAGAACTCCCAGCTCACTGGCGAGGGCCGCGGTCGGATCCGGTACACCGCGCGCGATGAGCGCCTCGGTCATCGCGGCGGCCAGCCCGACGCTCTTGAGGGCGTCGCGCTCCTGTAGTTCGGCGCTGGCGGCGACGGCCGCCTTCAGACGGGGTGCGAGCTCGCGGTTCATGGGACCCATTGCCGCCGAGGCGCGTTCGAGGCCGGCGGCGACCGCCTCGAGGGGTGTGGCACGTTCGGGCGCTTCGGCGATGCCCTCGGCCAGTAGCCGGCTCAGCGTCTCCTGGCCGGCCACGAGCAGTTCACGCTTGTCCGGGAAGTGCCGGAAGAAGGTGCTTTTCGTGACACCGGCGCGTTCGGCGATCTGCGCGACCGTCGTCGCGTCGTATCCCTGCTCGGTGAACAGGTCGACCGCGGCGACGACAAGGCGTTCTCGTGCGCCCGGTTCCCATCGACCCATGGGTTCATCATAAGTGATGGGACAAGAGTCCCGTCACCGTGGTAGCGTGACGGGACAAAGGTCCCATCACTGGAGGAGTTATCCATGCGCGTCTTCGTCACCGGCGGCACCGGACTGATCGGTTCCGCGGTGGTCGCCGAACTGCTCGGCAACGGCCACACCGTGCTCGCACTCGCCCGCTCCGACGCGTCCGCTGCCGCCGCCGAGGCCGCCGGCGCCGAAGCACTGCGCGGCGGCCTCGCCGACCTCGACGTCCTGCGGGCCGGTGCCGCTCAGGCCGACGGAGTGATCCACCTGGCGTTCGGCAACGACTTCAGCAGCGCCGATGCCCTCGCCGCCACCGTCGCCGAGGAAAGTGCGGCCCTGGCGACGATGGGCGAGGAACTCGTCGGCAGCGACCGCCCCTTCGTCACGGTCTCCGGGACGCCCAGCGTGGCGGGCCGGGCATCCACCGAGACCGATCCCGTATCGACCGACGGGCCCGTGGGTGGCCGCGGGCGGGCGGTCACGGCCGTTCTGGATTTAGCCGCGCGCGGGGTCCGGAGCACGGCCGTGCGGATGCCGCGCACGGTGCACAACCAGGGCACCGGCGGATTCGCCGGCCTGCTGACCAACATCGCCCGCCGGACCGGGGTCTCCGGCTACCCGGGCGACGGCACCCAGCGCTGGCCGGCCGTCCACGCACTCGACGCGGCACTCCTGTTCCGCCTCGCCCTGGAACGGGCGGAACCCGGTACCGCCTGGCACGCCGTCGCCGACGAGGGCGACCGAGTGCGAGACATCGCGGAGGTCATCGGGCGGCAGCTGAACCTGCCCGTCGAGTCCGTTCCCGCGGATACCTACGGCCCGCTCGGCCCGATCTTCGCGGCCGACCAGCCCTCGTCCAGCACGCACACCCGTGAGGTGCTCGGCTGGGAGCCGACGCACCCCGGCCTGCTGGAGGACCTGACGAATATCCGCCCGTGATCGGTTGCGGGCGTGGCGACGGTGTCGGTTACCGTGCCAGGGTGAACGCCCGCATGCGCCCGCTCGGTGTGGTCGTGATGGGAGTTTCCGGCACCGGGAAATCGACGGTCGGTCGTCTCCTGGCCGACCGGCTCGGTATTCCGTTCGCGGATGCGGACGATCTCCACTCGGCCGCCAATATCGCGAAGATGTCCGCCGGGATTCCGCTGACGGATGAGGATCGCGCGCCCTGGCTCGCCGCGGTCGGGGGGTGGTTGCGCGAGCGGATGGCCGAGCAGACCGGCGGTGTGATCGCGTGCTCGGCGCTGCGGCGGCGGTATCGCGATATCGTGCGGGCCGCCGCGACCGAGGTGATCTTCTTGCATTTGATCGCCGATCGCGACGAATTGGTGGCTCGAATGTCTCGCCGCCGGGGCCATTACATGCCTGTGTCCCTTGTCGATTCGCAATTGCGCACGCTCGAGCCGCTGGACGCCGACGAACGCGGAGCCGTGCTTCACACCGATCGGACTCCGGAGGTTCTCGCGGACGAGGCCGCCGCGCTGGTGCGGTCGATGTCTCGGTGATCGGGAGGTTTGCCCTGGCCCGCTGCCGGGAGTTCTAGCTTCGACCCGTGCCGCGCAACCAGACCTTTCCGCATCTGCTCGCTCCCGGAACCATCGGGCCGATGACCGTCCCCAACCGCGTCGTTCTGCCCGCGATGGATATGAACCTCTGCGAAGACGGGGAGATCGAGCAGGGCGATATCGATCATTTCGTCGCTCGGGCGGCCGGTGGGACGGGGCTGATCATCACCGGGTGCTGTGCGGTCGCCTACCCGGTGGGCTGTGCGAGCACCAAGGAACCCGGGCTGTCCGAGGACCGGTTCATTCCCGGGCTCCGGGCGCTCGCGGACGCCGTCCACGCCGCGGGCAGCAAGTTGTGTGTGCAGATGACCCACCACGGCAAGATCGCCCGGATCGATACCGTGCAGGGGCGCCCGCTGCTGGTTCCGTCGGCGCCGAGCGGCTCCGCGGATCTGTCGGCGCTGGCCGACAACACTCCGGAAGAACTGCAGAAGCTGGCCGCCGTCACGGGCGGTAAGCAGGCCACCTATCGCGAGGCCACGCAGGACGATATCGATTGGGTGGTGCGTTGTTTCGCGGAGGCCGCGCGACGGGTGCGGGCGGCCGGCGGTGACGCGGTCGAAATTCATTGCGCACACGGGTACATACTCGGCGGCTTCCTGAGCCGGGCGGACAACAAGCGGACCGATGAATACGGTGGCTCGCTGGCGAACCGGGCGCGCCTGGCGGTCGAGGTGATTCGCGCGGTCAAGGCCGAGGTCGGCGATTCGCTGGCGATTCTGGTGCGGATCGCGGGCCGTGAATTCGGTGAGGACGACGCGCTGACCACCGAGGAGGCGAAGCAGGCTTCGGCGCTGTTCGAGGCGGCCGGTGCCGACGCGATTCATGTCACGGGCTGGGGACGTAACCCGTTCTCCAATTTCACCGATGGGCCGCTACCGGACCACGTGGGCGCCTATACGGAACTGGCGGGCGAGGTGAAGAAGGCCGTCTCCATTCCGGTGATCGCGGTCGGCCGGGTGCTGCCGGAGATCGGCGACAAGGTCATCGCCGAGGGGAAGGCGGATTTCGCGGCGATGGGGCGGCAATTGCTCGCCGATCCGGACCTGGTGAACAAGCTGCGCGCCGGGACACCGCAGAACGTCCGGCCGTGCATCAATTGCTATGTGTGCGTGCAGGAGAACTTCTGGGACGACACCCCGTTGTGTGCGGTGAACCCCGCACTCGGCAACGAGAAACTCCTTCCGCTGGTTCGCAGCACGACCGCGAAACATGTCGTCGTGGTCGGAGCCGGTCCCGGCGGGCTCGAGACCGCCCGCCTCGCCGCCGAACGCGGCCACCGAGTCACGGTGCTGGACAAGGCCGATCGCCTCGGCGGCACCCTCTGGTTCTCCAGCCTCACCACGCCCGACAACGAACGGCTGCTGAACTGGCTGAAGGTTCAGGTCCAGCGACTCGGCATCGACATCCGTCTGAAGACCGAGGCGACCGTGCCGTCGATCACGGCGCTGAATCCCGACGTGGTCGTGGTGGCCACCGGGGCGGTGCGGGATCGCCCGGCAGTTCCCGGCAGCGATCTGCCGCACGTGCACACCGGTGACACGTTGCGCGCCTTGATGACCGGTGTGGGCGATGTTTCGCGGGTGCCACCGTTGCTGCGTACCGTCGCGAAGCTGGGCAAGATTTCCGGGGTGACGAAGAGTCCCGCCGCGATCCGGTCGGTGACGCGCCACTTCCTGCCGATGGGCAAGAATGTGGTGGTGATCGGGGGTTCGCTTGTCGGACTGGAACTTTCGGAGTTCCTGGCCGAACGCGGGCGCGCCGTGACGCTCCTCGAGGAAGGCCGACAGCTCGGTGTGCCGATGGCGATGCCGCGGCGGTGGACGGCCGTTCGGCATGCGGGCGAGGCGGGCGTCACCATTCACCGGCACGCGACCGTACTGCGAATCACCGAGCAGCACGTCGAGTTTCGCGTCGGCGAGCAGATATCGACCGCGCCGGCGGACATGGTCGTGGTGGCCTCCGGGGTCTCGGCGCAAGCACCCCTGGCCGATGCGCTGGCCGGGGTGGTTCCCGAAGTGCATGTCGTGGGTGATGCCGGTTCCGTCGATTACATCGAGGGCGCGATCCACTCGGCATGGAAGGTCGCGGCCGCGCTGTAATTCAGACGCGCAGGAGTTTCCTCATCCCCCACCGCATTCCGCGTCCCAGCGCCACCAGGAAGACTGCGACCACAGCCGAACCGAAGGCGCAGCGCAGCCAGTACGCGGCGCCGACCGGGGCCTCCCCCATGGCCGCGTGCAGGCCGTTCTGCCACGCGGCGGCGCGCACGACGACCGCCGTCACCACGAAGCCGCAGATCAGCAGGATCGGTACGCGGTGGCGGCCGAAGCGTTCGTCGATGTCGATTCGCCAACGGCTCAGCGTCCAGCGCAGCAGGCCGGACACTCCGATGGCGAGCGCCACCGGCACGCCGGTCAGGATGGCCTGGGATACGGAGGTACGTGGCAGCACGGCCGGCAGCAGCGACATCACGACGGCGAAGGTGACGGCGACGACCGTATCGATGCGCGGACGCACGTGGAGAGACCGGTGCCGGCGGGGCTTCATCGTCGCGTTCGCGCGCGGGGTTGTGCTCTGCATCGTCACGGCGGTTACCCGGCGGCACCGGCTTCCGCGACGGCAGCGGTGGCCGGGAGCCGAGCCGGCCGCAGGCGCCGCCACGCCACGATGCCGACGATCGCCGCCGAAACCGCTCCCACTGCGGCGGGACCACCGACATGGAGCAGCTGATCGCTGAGCCGTTCGCCCGACAGCTGCGTGCCGAACAGGAACTCCGGATCCGGCGTCGCGTAATTCTGCCGCCGGGAATTCAGGTCGACCCCCGTGGTGGCGACCGTGGCCAGGACGTCGCAGCGGGCGCGGGCGGCGGCGTCGGTGCGCGTATCGCAGGCGGCGTGCATGCGGCGCTGCAGGGTGGCGTCGATGGCCTGGCGTGCCCACGGCTGCAGCGGTTGCTGCCGCTGTTCGGCGTAGCGCAGCATGTCGTAGCCCAGGTCGTGCGCCTTGCACGCCTCGGTGAACTCGGCGGGAAGCTGGATCGGCGACGAGCAGTCACCGTCGGGATCGACCAGGATCCCGTCCTCGACCACCGGCCGATAGCCCGCCTCGGCCGCGAAATCAGTGGGCAGGGCCACCGACCACGGGTGGTCGCCGACCAGATCGGCCACGGCGGCCCGAGCCGGCAGATTCTCCACGCCCGGCTTCGCCACCGCCGCCGAGGCGGGCATGGCGGGCGCGAAGGCCAGCGGAACCATGGCGGTCATCGCCGCCAGCAGCACCGAGACGACCACCTGGCGAACCTTGCCCAGGCGTCGTGGCCGGCGATCTCGGGCGGGTGCGGTGGACGTCGATTCCGGCAGGGCGCGCGGTTCGGCCGAACCCGGTGATGCGTCGGTCATGGATGCCGAAGGTAACCGATTCAGCTGAGAAAGACCGACTCGTGGGCCTCAATCCCGCATCAGCCCGATCCAGATGTGGTCCCGTGCGCGGGTCAGCGCCACCATGGTCTGTCGTGCCGCCAGCTCCGCCCGGTCGCGCTCGCTGCCGCGCAACCGGTCGACGGGCGTCGTCGGCGCGTCGGTGAGGTGGAACACCGCGGCGAAGTCCATCCCCTTGGCGCGATGGACGGTTCCCACCTTCACCGCGTCGTGCTGGGTGCCGTCGTAGTGTTCGAGGGAGACGGACGGGATCTTCTTGCGGCGCAGTGCTGCTCGGATTCTCTCGGCCTGGCGGTTGGTGTCGGTGATCACGGCGATGTCGGAGTGTGGATATCCGGAAGCGGCCAGGGCGGCGACCACCGTCTCCTCGGCCCGCGACCGCGAGAAGGTCTCCGCGCGGGCCGTACCACCCGCCAACACGACCTCGCTGTCACGCAGGACGAATCCGGGGGCGCCGTCCAGGTCGTCGACCGTATTCGTCGCGTCGACCCGCTTGGCGTAGTCGTGCACGGCGGCGCGATTGCGGTAGTTGGTGCGCAGCACCGCGCCGCGGCCGACGATCGGGATGCCGGCATCGGAGAGGCGCCAGCCGCCGGGATAGACCTGTTGCTGACCGTCGCCGACCAGCAGCAGCGGTGAGGTCGAGGTGCCGCCGGCGATCTGGTGGACGAGTTTGAGTTCCATCAGGGTGAAGTCCTGAACCTCGTCGACCACCACCAGGTCGTAGGGCGCGTCCAGCGGCGCCGCGCGCAGTTCGTCGATCGCCAGATCGATCACATCGTTGAAATCCACCGTCGCGAGGTCCTGCAGCGCCGCCTGATACGGCAGGTAGAGGTGCGTCCAGACGAGCTCGCGTTGCGTCTTGTCCAGACGCAAGCGGTTTCGGCCCACCCGGTCGATTTTCAGGTACAGGTCGCGGTCGATGCCCTGGCCCTTGATGACCCGATGCAGTTCGTCCTTCCAATAGCTCGGATTCGGTTCTATGGGTTCGAGGTGGCGGCGGGCGTTGCGCCAGGCGTGATAGAAGGCGTTGTCGCCGCTACCCAGGCGGCAGCCGATATCGCGACTGCGGAGGAAATGAGTGGTCCAGGAGTGGAGCCCGGTGAATTCCACCCGCTCACCCGCGTGCGGGGCGAGGCGCCGGAATCCCGATTCGTGATAGGTCGGCAGCGTTCGCACGAAACTGGTGAAGAGCTGCCGCCCGGCGCCTTCCTTGGACAACCGCGCCATGCGGTGCAGGGCGACGACGGTCTTTCCGGATCCGGCGGGACCGCTGAATCTCGCGGGCCCGTTGTAGTTGCGGTAGACGAGGTCGAGTTGGGCCGGATCGAGGAATGTCATCCATTCGCTGAACGGTCGCTTCAACGCCCGTGCTCGTTCTTCTTCCCGCAGCGTCGTCGCGTCGAAAAGCCCTTCGGCGGGCGCGGTTTCGGGCCCGGCGCCGCTGTCGGCGGACAGCAGCGCGAACCAGGTGTTGCGTTCGGCCACAGTCATCGCGATCTGCCGGGCACTGCGGCTGGACAGGCTCGCTTCGGCGAACAGCCGTGCGGCGATGGTCGTCGGGTCGACCGCGACGTAGCGGGCCTCGGCCGGCGTGTCGGCCGCCTCGTCCATCAGCAGCAATACCTCGATCATATGCGGCACGTACCGGGTGCGGCCGGCGGTGAGATTCGCGAACGTCTCCTCCGCACGCCAGCGGATCCGGCGTAGTTCCGCGGCGGCCGGCACCACGTCGGTGCGGACCAGAGCGAAGACACCGCCCGGGCCGACGGCGTAGGCGTCGAAGCGATCCGAACGGCTGTTCTCGCGTTCCACGAGCACATGCCAGCCGTTGCGCATCAGCGGCACCGACAGGAATCGCCGCCAGGCCGGCGTGAGGACGGTCAGTTCGCCGAGCTGTTGCGCCACGCGCTGACGCCGCCGCTCGAAATGAATATCGGGCATCTCGGACCCCCTTGCCGGCGTAGCCGGGCGGGTCCTTCGGTGGAGCCGCCACACCCCTGGCTACCAAAACCTCTGTCTATCAAGGTATTACATTGCACAAGGGAGCGCAGAGGATATGGTGCGGCGAATGTCGGCGGGAGCGGTCACACCGGCTGATCTCGTTCGGCGGCATCGAGATCCGGCGCCCACGCGACGCCGTTGATGTGACTGCCGCCGTCGACGAACAAGGTGTTCCCGGTGAGATAACGCGATCCGTCGGAGGCGAGGAAGACCACCACGGGCGCGATGTCGTCGTACGGATCTCCGATGCGTCCCATCGGGTTCGCCGCATCCGCCATCGCTTCCATCTCGGGATGTTCCCCCAGGACGCGCTGGAAGCTGCGACTCTTGGCGGCCGGGCAGACCGCGTTCACCGTGACGCCGGTGGGAGCCCATTCGCGGGCGGCGGTGCGGGTCAGGGCGCGCAATGCCTCTTTCGCGGCGTTGTATTCGAGCGAACCCATATGAGCGTTGACGCCGTTGAGGCTGCACATGTTGACGACTCGCCCCCACCCACGGCTCTGCATATACGGAAACGCGGCGCGCATCGCCCAGAACGGCCCGTAGTAGCCGAGGGCGATGCCGTGGGCGAGTTGTCCGTCGGACTTGTTCTCGACGCGGCCGATCGTTCCGCCGCCCCAGGCGTTGTTGACCAGGATGTCGATGGATCCGTAGTCGGAAATCGCTGCCCCTACCGCGTTTTCGACGTCGGCGCGGTCGCGGATGTCGGCCGCGACGAACCGGCCGCCGATCTCGTCGGCAACCGCGCGACCCGATATCTCGTCGAGGTCGGTGATCACCACCCGTGCGCCTTCGTCGGCGAAGCGGCGGGCGATTCCCGCTCCGATGCCGGCGGCGGCACCCGTCACCAGGGCGACCTTGCCGGCGAGTTGGCCGCTCATCGCGCCACCCCTTCGATTCCGGCGGTCAGCAGATCGCGGGCCGCGGGATCGCCGTCGACCGTGCGGGTGGTGCGGGCGGTGATCTGCCAGCGGCCGTCGATCCGGCGCAGGGTGAAGTGGTTGGCGCCGGTGCGGGCCACGACATTGCGGCCGTTGTGCTGGACCACGAGGATCGATTCGCAGACCGCGACCGCGTCGTCACCGTCGACGGTGGCCACCGCCGGGCCGTGGAAATGCAGGCAGCCACGCTCGATCAGGCCCTGATGAGCCTCGGAGGCGACCATGGCGGCGACATCGGCGCGACCGCGCATCTGCCAGTCCTCGACGTCGTAGGTGCCGTCGGCGGACCACAGGTCGGCGGCGGCGACGTTGCCCGCGTCGACCAGCGGGCCGTACGAGGCGATCAACCGCTCGATCGCGCGTTCGTCCTCGACGCGGGCGAGACGTCGGTGCAGTTCGGCCAATTCGGTCACGGCGAAATCCTTCCGATGGGCAGGCGGCCGGACATCGCCGCGACGTCGGCGGTCCGGTCCACTCGCATCGAGTAATAGCGCGGACCACGCAGAGGTGGTGGCACCGTTCCGCCCATCGGGACCGGATCCGGACCGGCCGATCGGTTCCGGTGGCACGGATCACTACGCTTCGGACGCCCTGATTCGACCGGACCGCACCGATGTAGCCTGTCCAGCCGGTGGCGATGGCGGCCCCGGGCCCGTCACGCCGCTTCCCGCATCACCCTCTTCACGTCTCGGAGGTCTGCCATGACGACGTTGTCCTCGCCGCGTCCGGACGGTCCGGCGGCATCGCCGAACCGCTACGAGCGCTTCGTCGCGTTGGGCGACAGCCAGACCGAGGGGCTGTGGGACGGTGACGACGGCAGCGGCTTGCGCGGCTGGGCCGATCGGCTGGCCGAGCGCCTGGTTCAGGACAATCCGGAGATCCGGTACGCGAATCTGGCGGTGCGTGGTCGCCGCCTCGCCGAGATCCGCGACGAACAGCTCGACGCCGCTCTGGCGATGGAACCGGATCTGGTCGGCATCTGCGCGGGCATGAACGACGTCACGGCGCCCGGCACCGATCTCGTGGCCGCACTGGACCTGATGGAGGAGCTGTACGCGAAGCTGACCGCCTGCGGCGCAACGGTTGTGACGACGACCTTCCCGGACGTGCGCCGGATCGTGCCACTGGCCGCCCGCTACATCGGACCCCGCGTCGACCTGATCAACGATCGAATTCGCCTGTGCGCGAGCCGATACGGACTGCGCCTGGTGGATCTGTTCGGGGCTGCCTCGATGGTCGATCTGCGCATGTGGAGCCCGGACCGGCTGCACGGCTCCGAACTGGGCCACGAACGGTTCGCACTGGCCGCCGCGGAGGCACTCGGCCTCGACGGCGCCGACCACAGCTGGGCCCATCCGCCGGACGGCTCCGAGCGGTTCCGCGCGGCCGGCGCGGGCGGCGAACTCGCCTGGGTCGCAGCGACATTGCGTCCGTGGGTCTGGCGGCGGCTGCGCGGCGTGTCGACCGGTGCGGGCCGACCGGCGAAACGCCCGGAACTGCTGCCGGTCACGCCCGGCGGAATGCCCTGAGAAGCCGGACAATTCGCCGCGGCCGAGTTTGTCCGCTTCGCCGGAAACCGAATTTTTCCTCGGGTCGGATCCCCCGCAGCCCCCGTCGATGCGGTAAACAATTCGGGTGGACAGTGACGGTCGACAGGACCGACGCGGGCTGAAACTCCTCACCGACCGCAGCGCCGAGCCGGGCGGATTCGTCGCGTCGGCATTCGAGCCGATCCGGCTGACCCAGGCGCGTCGCTGGGCCGAACTGTCCGTCGCCGAACTCGCGGACGCGGCAGGTCTGTCCGCCGCGGTCGTCGAACAGTACGAGATCGGCGCCGTGCAGCCCGATCCGGACGTCCCGGCCGACCTGGCCCGGGTCTTGAAGGTCCCCGTCGAGTACTTCGCCACCGGGCGCCCGATGTGCCGGATCGACGCCGCGGACGTGCATTTCGACGATCCCGGTTCCGCGTCGGCGTCGGATCGCGCGAAGGCGGTGGTGTTCGCGGAGTACATCTGGGAGTTGGCGTACACGCTGGGCTGCCGGATGCGGTTTCCGGCGCTCGACCTGCCCGCCCTCGAGCAGGGACTATCACCCGCCGACACCGCGCGCCTGCTTCGCGACCACTGGGGAATCGCTCCGGGTCCGCTGGCGCATCTCGGCGCGACCCTCGAGTCGCGCGGCATCGTGGTGGCTCTGGCGCCGGCGACGAGCGCGGCCATGGCCCGGGTCGGCACCTACGCCACGCACACCTGGGGCCGCTCGCTGATCGTGGTGGCCGCACGGCATACGCAATGCGTGTACGGCTACCGGTTCGCCTGTGCGCGCGCACTCGGTCATCTGCTGCTGCACCCCTGCCCCCTGCCCGGAGATCGAACTCAGGCGCTGGAGGCCGACCGGTTCGCCGCCGAACTGCTCGTTCCCGCCGAGGAGATGGACCGGCTGTGTCCGTCGCCGATTCACTTCCCCAGCCCGGCGGCGCTCGCGCGCCAGTGGGGTGTGCCGACCGAGGTGATCAGGCGGATCGTGCGGGACCGGACGCCTCGGATGCGCAGCATCGAAGCGACCCGGACCCTGCACCACGACCGCGAGCCGGTCGCCGAATATCCCGGCGAGGGCCCCGGCCTGCTCGCGGAGGCCGTGGTGCGCGCGCACAACGCGGGGTTCGGGCGTACCGAACTCACCGACGAATTGCGGTGGAACTCATGGCTTCTCGCGGAAGTCCTCGGCGAGGCGCAGATCGGCCCGCACCTGTCGGTCGTGCACTAGCGGCTCAGCCACGCACTTCCCGCATCACCTTCGCGAACCCCTCCATCGCCGGCTCCAGCACGGTGACATAGGAAAAGCCGTACCGTTCCCGGCGTTCGCGCATCTGATCGGCCATCTCGGCGGGCGTGCCGATCAGCAGGGTCGGCGCGTCCAGGACCTCGTCGACGCTCAAATGATCCATCTGCGCGGCGATCTCGGTGGCGGCGGCCTTGCGGTCGGTCGTTTCGACGACCTGCTGGACGAGGATGTTGAATTCCGGATCGCGGTCGTACTCGGTGACGAAACGCCGTGCCGCGGCGACGCGTTCGTCGACCGTCTCGGCACTGGACAGGCGCATCGAGCCGTCGGTGGCGCCGGGGACGGGTTCGCCGCCGGTGAAGGCGATGATGTCGGCGTGGCGGGCGGCCAGCCGCAGCATGCGGTTACCGCTGCCGCCCAGCAGGATGGTGGGCCGCGGTTCGGGCAGCAGCCGATGGAGTTCGGTCAGGGTCTTCTCGAGGTGGTCGACCCGGGTTCGGGGGGTGCCGAATTCGATCCCGGCTTCCTCGAACTCGTCTCGCACGTAACCGGTTCCGAGACCGAGTTCGAGCCGGCCGCCGGTGAGCTGGGCGGTGCTCACCACGTCGCGGGCCAGCAGGACCGGGTTCCAGAACGCGGCGTTCAGGACGAAGGTGCCCACTCGCGGGCGTTCGGCGGCCTGCGCGGCGGCGAGCACCGACGGGAAGGGCGCCGGAAGTTCCAGGTGATCGGGGACCAGCAGCACGTCGTAGCCGAGGGATTCGGCCCGTCGGCATTTGGCGGCCCACTCGTCGGCGGTCCCGGGGCTGAGGAAATTGACTCCGAAGCGGAATTCGCGCACCCCACGACTCTATAGACGGCTACTCGGCCATCGCATGGTCGCGTTCGACCACGCTGGTCGGCACCTTCGGCAGCGCGCTCGGATGCTCGGTGCGCAGCCAGGCCAGCAGTTCCTCGCGCACCGCGCAGCGCAGCGTCCACACGTCGTCGGCGTTGCGGGCCGACATGGAGGCGCGCACCTGGATGCCGAAGGGGGTGCTGTCGGTGACCAGCAGATTCCAGTTGCGGCCGTCCCAATCGTCACGGGTGCGCAGATAGTCGCGCAGATGTTCGCGTAGTTCGGCGACCGGCGTGCTGGTGTCCAGATAGAGGAAGACGGTGCCGGTGATCTGCGGGCCGCCCTTGGACCAGTTCTCGTACGGTTTCGAATTGAAGTACGAGACCGGCATGGTGAGGCGGCGGTCGTCCCAGATGCGGACCGTGAGGAACGACAGCGTGATCTCCTCCACCGTGCCCCACTCCCCCTCGACCACGACGGTGTCGCCGATCTTCACCGAATCACCGAACGCGATCTGCAGGCCCGCCACGAGATTGCCCAGCGTCGACTGCGCGGCGACACCGGCGATCACGCCGATGATGCCTGCCGAGGCCAGCAGCGAGGTCCCGAGGGTCCGCAGATTCGGGAACAACAGCAGGATCGCGACCGCGGCGGTGGTAATCGCCAGCACCGTGGTGATGATGCGCCGGACCAGGGTCAGCTGCGTATGCAGCCGCCGCACCTTGGCGATGTCGAGGGTGCGGTGCGCGTACTTGTCCAGCGTGTTCTCGGCGACCGCGTCGACGGCGCGCATCACCACCCAGGCGGCGGACAGGATCGCCACCGCGGCGAGGATGTTGAGCACGACGGCGTCGTGGCGCAGGTGGATCTCTGCCAGCGGATAGGTGAAATGCAGGGCGATCGTCGCCAGAAACACCTGCAACGGCAAGTGGACGCGACGCAGTAGACCGGGCAGTCGGTTAGCGGGATGCTTCTGCGCGGCGTGATTCAACAGGCGGTCGACCACCGCGCCGAGCGCGATGGTGGCCGCGAGCGTCGCGGCGAATACCACCAGCGGTCGAAGTACCTCCTCCAAGGCTTCCAACTCCTTGCGATGGCTGTATCTCGGGCTTGCTGTCTCTCGGGTTTCCAGCCACGCTACCGAGCGAAACCGGAGGTCGCCGCCGCTCGTAGCTGTGCGAAATCCGACACTTTCGCGACCTGCGCCGACGCGGTGAATAGTGTTTCACCGCAAGGCTTCCGGGTATTTTCCTCGCTCCTCCGGGGATCACTCCAGGCTGACACGCACCGCATGCGCCGGGTGGTACGCGCCGGGTCCGTCGCGGGGCGTAGCCGTGGATACGCCCGCGGGCGCAGGCACGATTCCCCGAACCGTCCTACGCTGGGTGCATCGTGATTTCGTTCTCCCGGTGAGGCGGTTGCCATGACCGATTTCGACCCCGCGGTGTTCGGGTCGCCGAGCGTTCGCGTCGGCACGGCCGAACGTGAACAGGCCGCGGCCGCGCTCGGCGACCATTTCGCGGCCGGGCGCCTCGAGCTCGACGAATACGACGAGCGCGTGAGCCGCGCCTATGCCGCGAAAACGGCCGCCGACCTGATCGTCCTGTTCGCCGACCTGCCGCGTCCGCAACCAGCCCCGCCGGCCCGTCCGCAGCGCGAGCAGCGGCGGCCACGACCGATGTTCCCGGTCCTGCTGCTGGCCGCCGTGGTGGTCGGGGTGGTGATCGTCGCCACCACACATATGATTCCGTTCTTCGTCTTCCCGGCGCTGTTCTTCCTGTTCATCCACCACCGCCGCGGATACGGCCCGCCCGGATACGGCCCCCGGCGGCACTACCGGGTGTGAACGCACCGCACGGAGCCGGTTCGCGCGGACATGCGCAAGATCGGTCAAGCGCGAGATAACCCCCGCCGACCACACTGAACGGTGTGACGACCGGACGTGACCGATTACGGGAACTGCTCGATTCCGTTCTCGACGAGAACAACACCACGCTCAGCGCGATGGCGCAGGGAGCCTTCGTCTCGCCCTATCACTTCTCCCGGCAATTCTCGCGCGGCACCGGCGAGTCGCCGGTGGCGATGCGGCGGCGGGTGCTGCTGGAACGCGCCGCCTGGCAGTTGAGTGGTGGGGCGGCGGTGACGGACGTGGCCTTCGCCGCCGGATACGACTCGGTCGAGGGGTTCAGCCGGGCCTACAGCCGCGCCTACGGACATCCGCCCAGCGCTACGCCGGCCGCATCCCGCACCCGTTGGCTTCCCGCGGTGAACGGGATCCATTTCCACCCGCCGATGTCGCTGTGGGTGGAGGGCGAACCGAAAGGCAGACACGATATGGATCCGACGTCGCTGCTGCTGCACCACGACGTGGAGGACACGCGCGAACTCCTCGACAGGGCGAAGAGCCTGGACGACGATCGGTACCGGCGGCAGCGTTCGACGGCGGCGGTGCTGTCGTGGGACGGACCGGACGCATCCATCGCGACCGTCCTCGCGACCCTGGTGTGGACCAAACAGGTGTGGCTGGCCTCGATCGAAGGCACCGATCAACCCGACCGCGGCTGCGACGACCTCCCCGAGCTGACGCGGCGATTCGAGCAGGTGGTGCCGCGATGGCTGGATACCGTCCGCGACATCGACCGCCGCGGCGGCTGGGACGACACCCTGATCGACGCCCTGTGCGAGCCGCCGGAGAGTTTCGTCCTCGGCTCCGTGATCGCCCACGTTCTCACCTATTCGGCCTACCGGCGACTGCTGGTGCGCCAATGGATCGACAGCGAATTTCCTGATCAGACGACAGAACACGACAACGGCGACCCGATCATGTGGTTGCGCAAGAGAGGATGACCATGCCCCGCACCGTCTACTACACCGCCACCACCCTGGACGGATTCATCGCCACACCGGACCATCGGCTGGACTGGCTGGTGACCCGGCAGGTCGACAACAAGGGACCGATGGGTTATGACACGTTCATCGCCGATATCGGCGCCATCGCCATGGGCGCCAACACCTATCGGTGGATCCTCGACAATCATCCCGATATGGAATGGCCGTACGCGATGCCCGCGTGGGTCCTCACCCACCGCGACTTCGACCCGCGCACCGACGGGGCCGACGTGCGGTACACCCAGCAGCCGGTCACCGTCGTGCACAAGGAGATGACCGAGGCCGCGGCGGGCAAGAGCATCTGGATCGTCGGCGGCGGCGAGCTGGCGGGGCAGTTCGCCGACCACGGTTTGCTGGACGAGGTGTGTGTATCGATCGCGCCGATCACGCTCGGGGCGGGACAGCCGCTGCTGCCCCGCCGAGTCGAGCTGAAGCTCACCGAACTGGCCCAGAACGGCGAATTCGCCTGCGCCCGTTACACTCTCGTCCGCTAGCCGCGACCGCGCGCCGAGACCGTTCGCGTCAGGCGCCGGGCGGCGGGGGCAAGGGACGGCCGTCGGGGCCGGTCGGCGGCGGGCACGGCTGACCGTCGGCGCCGGTGGGCGGGGGCAGCGGCTTGCCGTCCACACCCCGCGGCGGCGGCAGCGGGCGACCGTCCGGGCCGATCGGCGGCGGCGGGCAGCCGTTCTGCGCGGCCGACGGTTCGACGGCCTGATGCTGTACCGGTGCGAGCGGAGCCGCCGCCTGCGCGGCCGTCAGGCCGAAGCCCGCGATCGCGGCGGCGGCGAGAAGTGCGGCAGTAGTGCGAATCATGCCGATTCCTTGTCTCGAAAGGTGTTGTCCGTCATGGGTTTGGACGCTCCCGAGACGCGACGGTTCCACCGAACCGGAGATGTGAGTCAGCTCACAGTCGGGCGGCGGTGAGGACCATGGTGGCGTACGGCATCGTGAAGCCGCCGCCCATCGCGTCGATGGCCGCGCCGACGCCGGCGAGCACCTGATCCACCACCTCCGCCGGAGCTCGCGTCAGCGTGCCCTGGGTGGGCATCTGGTCCAGCCACTCGTCGCGGGTGTAGCGACGCTCCCAATCGAAGCGCCATCGCTGCACCTCGCCGAATCCGCCGGCATCGCGAATCCCGTTGGCGGAGTTGACGAGTATCGGCTCGTAGGGATCCACTGCCCGGTCGGGGTGGGCCGGCGGACGGAACGGCGAATCCGGGAGCAGCCGGCGGTAGACCTCGGCGAAGGCCTCGGCCACGGCGGGCGGCAACTCGAAGACGTGCCAGAACAACGCCAGCAGACCGGCGGGACGCAATGCCTGCGCCGCCGTGCGCGCACCCTCGATCGGATCGATCCAATGCCACGCGGTCCCGGACACCACGGCGTCGAAGACGCGCCCGGCCGGATCCCACTCCTCGAACCGGGCCACCTCCACGTCCAGACCGTCACGGCGCGCGAAGTCGGCCATCCGGGCATCGGGTTCGACACCCAGCACGGTGCATCCCGCGGCCCGGAACTGCCGCGCTTCGATGCCGGTTCCGCAGCCGGCGTTCAGGTAGCTCCGGCCTGGGCTCGCGGCGACGATACGGTCGATCATGGCTTGCGGATAGGGCGGGCGGGTGCGGTCGTAGCGGGCCGGATCGATGCCGAAGGATTCGCCGGTCGACCGGCGCTGGTCGGGCGTGATCGCCGGTGCGGGCGGTTCGGTGGAGGACATGCGCCCACGCTAGGACCAGCCGGTCGCGATCGTCAACCAACAGTTGACAAAGAGAGGATTGTCAATGTGTGATTGACGTGAACTCGCGGGTTCCAGCTCGTTGCCTGCGCTGCTCACCGTCCCCACGCGAGGGTTATTCGCGTCGTCGCCAGAAAATCCGCGGTCAGTTCGCGCAGGGCCAGGAACTGCCCGCCCGTCCCGTATTTCCTGCGCAGACTGCCGAAGTCGGTGAACGCGGCCGCGGCGGCGATCTGATTGGAGTCGGGGATGCGGGTCGGGAACAGCCGCGGCAGCGTGCGATTGGCCTGCAGGATCTCCAGGGTGGTGCGGTGGACCGCCGAGGAACGCCGGTACTTGGTGACCACGACCCCGAGCTCCTCCAGCGGGTCGCCCCAGCGCGCGGCGAGGTGGCGCAGATGCGCCTGCACCGGCGGAATTCCATAGGTGGACATGATGTCCGGGATGGTGGGGATCATGTACCCGTCGGACAGCCGCAGACCGTTCTGGGTGATCGGGCCGAGATTCGGCGGGCAGTCGACGAGGACGTAGTCGTAGTCCTCGAGCACCCCCGACAGCGCCCGGGCCAGCACCGTGGTGGGCTCGCCGTGGCGCAGTGCGGGCATCTCGTCCTGCAGCGCAATCAGTTTCGGCGAGGCGGGCAGCAGATCGACGGTGGTGACGGCGTGCATGGGCGACACCTCGTGCTGGATCAGCGGGCGCACATCGGGCGCGGGCCGCCCGGCCAGCGCGGCGGCGAAGATCGCGGCCAGGGTCTGGCCGGCGGAATCCAGTTCCACCGAGCGGTTTTCGCCGACCATCATCGCGGTGAGATTGGCCTGCGGATCCAGATCGATCAGCAGGACTCGCTTGTCGAATTCGGCGGACAGAATTTCGGCCAGCGCGGCGGTGGTGGTGGTCTTGCCCACCCCGCCCTTCAAGTTGAAGGTCGCCACCACGTACGGGCGCGAGCGGCCCGGCGTGCGCTCGCCCTCCCAGATCCGTTGCGGCCGTTCCAGCCGCAGCACCCGGCCGGCCCGGGTACGGCCCAGCCAATCGAAACCGTCCTCGTCGCCCGTCGCCGCGTTCGCCGGCTGCGCAGCGTCGACCGGACCCACGACCTCGACCGATTCCGTGCGCTGTCCGGATAATGTCTCGCTTCGTAACTCCACCAGCCCGAGAGCCTCCATTCGCACAACCGTCGGCACGGTGCGCTACACCTTAATGATCGACACGCGCTGCGGCACTGCGCGACACCGGCCCGCGAGGCGGATATTCGACGACTTTTCCTGCGATATTGCACGTTCGGCGCGGTGGGCGGCGAAGATACCAGAGTGCGAACGAAATTCTCCTCCGAACTCGCGGCGCTCACCGAAGAGCTCGCTCATATGGCTCGGTTGGCACACGAGGCGGCCGAACGCGCCGCGGTGGCGATCGAGAACGCCGATCTGACCGCTGCCTACGAGGTGTTCGCGCTGGAGGAGAGAATCCAGGCCGAGCACGCCAAATGCGAGGACCGGTCGGTGATTCTGCTCGCCCTGGAGGCGCCGGTCGCGCGGGATCTGCGCAACGTGGTGACCGCCATCCAGATCGCGGAGGATCTGTCCGGCATCGCGGGCGGGCTCAGCCGGGTGGCCGACGGTGTGGTGCGGAAGTTCCCGGAACCCGTGGCGCCCGAGGACATCACGCATCAACTCTCGGCGATGGCCGCGGCGCTGGTCGACCTCACCGCGGCAGCCATCGCGGTGATCTCGGCCCAGCAGGTGGAACCGGACACCACGCTGATCCCGCCGGATCCGGCGATCGAGCAGCTTCAGCAGCAACTGCTGCGGGCGGTCGCCGACGACGGCTGGCAGCACGGCAATGCGATGGCGGTCGAAACGGCCCTGCTGGCACACCATTTCGAGCGCTGCGCCGCACACTGCGTGCGGATCGGGCGGCTGATCCGGTTCTTCCACACCGGCGTACCGCTGTCGGCGCAGAACGACGAGGAGTGAGCCGAACTCACACCTGTGCAGGAGCGCGTGAGACTCGAGGCAGTCCCCGGCGATTTCCTACTCAGCCTGCGGAGGTTCACGGCGAGAGATACGCCGGCAAAACCGCATTCACCAACCAGACTCCGTTGCCGGTGCGGTAGAACGACTGCCCGTCGCGATGCATCCGCTCGGCCGCGACGTCGAAGACCACCGGGCGCCCGTGCCTACCGCCCACCGCGCGTGCGGTTTCCAGATCCGCCGACAGGTGGACCGCATGCCGGCGCATCGGACGCAGCCCCTCGGCCATGATCACATCGACCAGATGCTCGGCCGTGCCGTGGAAGAGGATCGGCGGCGGTTCGACCGCGGTGTAGCCGAGCTCGACCGGAATGGAATGTCCTTGCCGGGCGCGGATCGATGTGCCCTTCTCGTCGAATTCGTAGCGCTGCTTGTTGTTTCGGGCGACCACCGCGTCCAGGTCGGCACGAGTGATCGTCGTTCCGGCAGCGTTCGCCTGCCGCAGCAGGACCTCCACCGGCACCCAGCCGGCCGCGTCCGGTTCCAGGCCGATTCCCTCCGGATCGTGCCGCAGCCATTTCGACAGGCGCTTCGACAAGCGCACCAGTTCCCGATCGTTCATAGTTCATCACCACAATGGCATGCCACCGCGAACCGGCACCAGCGAATTCCGTCCGGCGGGCTCCCGTCGTGCTCGGTGGCGGCCTCCGTGGTCACGCGCACCACCGTCTCCGACCGCGTCGCTCCCCCCAAGGCGCTCCGAGCCCACCCAGTAACCTGGGCGCATGACAGCTGTTGCAGATCGTTCACTCGGCCCGGAACTGGCACGTACCGAGAACATCGGCCCCGACACCGATGTCCTCGTGGTCGGACTTCTGTCCACCGACGACGGGCCCGTGATCGCCGCGGCCGACGTTTTCGACGGGGTGCTCGATGCCGGCACCCGGGAGCAGTTGCTGGCCTCGCTGCTGGCCGTCGGCGCGAAGGGCAAGGCCGAGGAGCTGACCCGGATCCCGGCACCCGACGGGCTCGGCGCGACCAGTGTGCTCGCGGTCGGACTCGGCGGACAGGACGCGCTGGATGCCGAGCAGATCCGCAAATCCGCCGGTGTGGCCGCCCGCTCGCTCGCCGGCACCGCCACGGCCGTCACCACCCTGTCCGGACTGGATCTGGGCGCCGCCGCCGAGGGCTTCTACCTCGGCGCCTACACCTTCACCACGTTCAAGTCCGACAAGTCCGCGCCCAAGCCGGCCGAACAACCGCTGCAGCGGGTCGAATTCCTGGTTCCCACAGCCGATTCCGGCGAGGAGGAACTGTTCCGCGCCCAGGCCGTCGCCGAGGCGGTCGCGACCGCCCGCGATTTCGTCAACACTCCCCCGAACGCGCTCTTTCCGGCCGAATTCGCCGAGCGCGCAGCCGAATTGGCACGGGCGGCCGGACTCGAGGTGGAGATCCTCGACGAGAAGCAGTTGGAGGCGGCCGGTTACGGCGGGATCGTCGGCGTCGGCAAGGGCTCCTCGCGCCCGCCGCGGCTGATCCGCATCACCTACTCCGGCGGGGACACGAAGGTCGCCCTGATCGGTAAGGGCATCACCTTCGACACCGGCGGCATCTCGATCAAGCCGGCGGCCAATATGGAGAATATGACCTCCGATATGGGTGGCGCCGCGGCGGTCATCGCGACCACCCTGGTGGCGGCGCGGCTGGGGCTCCCGATCACGGTCACCGCGACGGTGCCGATGGCCGAGAACATGCCCTCGGCAACCGCGCAGCGTCCCGGTGATGTGCTCACCCAGTACGGCGGCACCACGATCGAGGTCATCAACACCGACGCCGAGGGCCGGCTGATCCTGGCCGACGCGATCGTGCGAGCGGGCGAGGACAACCCGGACTACCTGATCGACGTCGCGACGCTGACCGGCGCGCAGATGGTCGCACTCGGCACCCGCACCCCCGGCGTGATGGGCACCGAGGAGTTCCGCGACCGGGTCGCGCGGCTGTCGCAGGAGGTCGGCGAGAACGGCTGGCCGATGCCGCTGCCCAGCGAATTGCGCGCCGACCTGAATTCGAAGGTCGCCGATATGGCCAACGTGTCCCCGCACCGCTGGGGCGGCATGCTGGTCGCCGGAACCTATCTGAAGGAATTCGTGCCCGAGGGTGTGCAGTGGGCGCATCTGGATGTGGCGGGTCCGGCCTACAACACCGGCGGGCCGTTCGGCTACATCGGCAAGGGCGGCACCGGCGTTCCCGTGCGCACGCTGGTCGCCGTATTGACCGATATCGCGGGCGAATAAGCGGCACAACGGCATTCGAGAACCCGGCGGCACGCTCGGACGTGGCCGTCCGGGGTCTCGGTCGGTGCGTGACCATCGCCGCGGGTATCGAGCCGCGGACGCTTACTCCGCGGACAGATCCCGCAGATCGGCCTCCAGCGCGCGCTTGCGCTCGATGCGTTTGCGGGCGTCGTAGTCGCGCATGCGCTGCGGGTAACCGGTGCGGCCCACGTCGTAGACGGGAATCCCCAGGCGGGTCGACAATTGGCGTGCGCCGCGCTCGCCCACGACCCGGCGCGTCCATTCCCCATCGGCGGCGATAAGTATCGCTGTGACATCGGTCACTGTCGTCTTGGGTTCGATATACGCCTCGACGCCCACGTGGGTGCGCACCCAGTCGGCCAGATACCGGATATCGGAGGCGTCGGCGCCTCTACCCGCGCGGCCGCCGCGGAAACGATCGAGCAACCCCACGGCCGCCTACCTCCTGTTCGCCTGTCGGGTGCGTGCGCTCCCGATCCATCGATAGTGCCAGCTGTCGGGCATTTCGGGCGGATGCCCAGGTCCGCCGCGGACACCGTGTCCCGACCCGGCGGTTTCGCGCGGGGTGTCGAATCAGACACGCCGAGCCCGACGATCGTCATCGAGGCAGCTCTCCGCAGCGGCACGGATGCTGTGATGTCGCCATGGGCCCGCCGACCGCCCGCCCTGTGGTACGTATCGCAACGGCGAGTGCAAGGATGGAGAACCGGAACAAGAACCGCACGGATCTCCGGTGCCACAGGAATGTTCGGTGGCAGTCGGGTGCTCGCCGCGACCGCGGCGCGCCCCCGCCGAGAGACGAACTGTTGTGAACCCGTCGAGCAGTTAGAGGAGTCAACGGACATGGCCTTCTCCGTCCAGATGCCAGCTCTTGGTGAGAGCGTCACCGAGGGCACTGTGACCAGGTGGCTGAAGCAGGAAGGAGACACGGTCGAGGTCGACGAGCCCCTGCTCGAAGTGTCCACCGACAAGGTCGACACCGAAATCCCGTCCCCCGCAGCGGGTGTACTCACCAAGATCGTGGCCCAGGAAGACGACGTCGTCGAGGTCGGCGGCGAACTGGGCGTGATCGGCGATGCCGGTGAGGAATCCGCGCCGGCGCCCGCCCCGGCCCAGGAAGCACCTGCGCAGCGGGCACCCGCGGAATCCGCGCCCGCGCAGGAAGCGCCCGCCCAGCAGGCCCCCGCGCAGGAGGCGCCCGCCCAGCAGCCCGCGCCCGCCGCACAGTCCGGCGGCGCCGCCGACGGGACCCCGGTGAAGATGCCGGAACTCGGTGAATCCGTCACCGAGGGCACCGTCACCCGCTGGCTCAAGCAGGTCGGTGACCAGGTCGAGGTCGACGAGCCGCTGCTCGAGGTCTCCACCGACAAGGTCGACACCGAAATCCCGTCGCCGGTGGCAGGCACGCTGCTCGAGATCAGCGCGAACGAGGACGACGTGGTGTCGGTCGGCGGTCAGCTCGGCGTGATCGGCAGCGGTTCGCCCGCCGCCGCGCAGTCCGCGCCCGCCCCGGCTCCGGCGCCCGCGCAGCAGCAGGCAACACCGCCCGCGCACTGCGCAGCCGTTGCGGGTGCAACCCGCCCAGCCAACC
>NZ_LZMK01000197.1:0-22148 GCF_001665865.1 Nocardia sp. 852002-20019_SCH5090214
CCACCCCCACCCCCCCGACCACGTCCGGCAGCGCGACCCTGCCCGGAGTCTCGCCGCCCGGTTTCGACCTCGGGCCGAGCGTCGGCGGCTCCCTGGGCCTGTCCGAGAATCTGGACGCGAACATCGGTCCCGGTCAGGTCACCACCGCCACCACCGCGACGGCCACCCTGGACAACACGACCACGTTCCCCTACCACATCGCCTTCAACAACGCCGCGTTGAACGTCTCCCAATGCGCGTCCCCGGTTGCGGCCGTCCCGTTCGTCTCCACCACGGTGTCGACGGCGACGGGTCTGGTCCAAACCACCGCGTACGGCGATCAATTCACGTTCTGACACGCACTGCCCTCGATACAGCCTGGGCCGCCCGCAGTGCGGGCGGCCCAGGTGCATTCAGGTCAGGACATGGCCTCGCTCACCGCGTTCGGTCCGTCGAACATACGGTCGGGCATGCTCTCGAGCGCGTCGACGATCTCCGCGCCGGCGCCGTTGTTCCGCGCCGCGCGCACGATATCGCGGCGGTCACACGGATAGTCCACGCCGGAGAGATACTTCTGCACCTGAATGGGATTCACCTTCTGGCTCATCGTTTCTCCTCTCTCGGTACTGTCCGTTCGGGAATGGAACGACGGGGCGATACCACCGGAATCGGGGCCGAAACATCGCAGTTGCCGAATCGCTGCCGCGATGACCTGACCGGTCCCGATCTGCAGCAGTCCGGAGTCTGGTTCGGTGGCGTGCGGATCGCCGATATGCCCCGCCCCCGTCGCCGCGACCAGTCCGGACGCACCACCGGTGATGACGACATTGCCGAGCGGGCATGTCGGTTGATTCTCCGCGAGCGCCTCCTGATGTCAGCGAGCGGACGACGCGATGGCGCCCGCAGCGGCCGTGGCGGCGGTCCGCCGATAGGCCGCCGAGGTATCCCTGGAGATCCGATCCCACGAATAACGTCCGCGGGCTCGTTGCAGACCCGCCTCGCCCATCACCCGGCGCGCCTGCCGGGTGTCGAGCAAGCCCGACAGGACCTCGGCCAGAACGGCGGGGTCCCTCGAGGGGACCAAGTGTCCGGTCACCCCATCGAGAACGGTGTCGAGCATTCCGCCGACCGCGGTGGCGACCACGGGCTTCGCGCACGACATCGCTTCGAGGGGAACGATGCCGAACGGCTCGTACCACGGCGTGCACACCACGGCGTCGGCCGAGCGCAACAGCATCGGCATCTCCGCCCGCAGTACCGGCCCGCGCAGCCGGACTCGTTGCGACACACCGTATTCCGCGGCCACGGCCCGCAATCGCGCTTGCTCGGCTTCGTCCTCGGCGCTCGCCGAACCGCCGGCGATGACCAGTTCGGTATCGGGGACCTCCGACAGTGCCGCGATCGCGGTGTCGAACCCCTTGCGCCGCACCATGCGGCCGACCGAGACGATCCGCCGCGGCAGCTCGGGTTCCTCGGCGGGGCCGTCGGGAGTGAACAGCGACAGGTCGACACCGCAGGGCACCACCGATGTGCGCTCGCGCGGCACACCCATCCTGCCCAGCTCGCGGACCTCGTCGGAACAGGTCGCGACGATATGGGTCGCTCCCGCCGCCACCCGGCGCTCGGATTGGACACGGGAGCGTGGGCTGGTGTCGGCCAGCCCTTGAAAGCGCCGCTTCACGGTGCCCAGCGCGTGGAAGGTCAGAACGACCGGAACGGCGAGGTCGCATGCGGCGCGTTCGGCGGCGATCCCCGACATCCAGAAATGCGCGTGCACGACGTCAGGCCGATCGGCACTCCACTGGGCGCGCAGGAAGGCGGCGAACTCGCCGAGGAACGGCAGAATATCGTCTTTCGAGATGTGCTCCGGCGGACCGGCCGGAACGTGGATCACGCGATATCCCGCCCCCACCAGCACTTCGGGGGGAATGTCGGGGTCGTCTCGGCGGGTGTATACCCGCACATCGTGCCCCAACCGGGCCAGTCCCGCAGCGAGCTCGGACACGTGCACGTTCTGCCCGCCCGCGTCCACACCACCCAGGGGAGCCAACGGGCTCGCGTGCTCGGACACCATCGCAATCTTCACGCTTCCTCCGATCCGCGTCGCCGCCGGTGGATCTCGCGCTCTCGAACTGCGCCATAGCCGGCGGAAACCGTGCCATGGATGTTGGGACTCGCTGCGCCCGGCTCGATCGTCGACTTCTGAACCGGTTCGTGGTCGTCATGCCCTCGCAGCGGCGATGCAAACGGTCCGGAGCAGAACCATCGGGCAACCGGGCGGGCGGCGGATGTGACAGTCCAGCCGCACGGCGGCGGCTCCCGGCCGAATCCCCCTGTGCGCCATTAAATCCGTGGGTAAGCATCGGTTCGCGCGCCGCGGGCTCGTCGGCACTGGACCGCAACTCGCCCGGCCGCGCGCAGGTAGCCGGCCGTGTACAGGTATGTTGTCTTCACTCCGCAGCGGCGCGGCGAATTGCGCAGGTGGGCGCCGTGCTCGTCGGCTCCGGCAAGCGGGACCAGCCACGCTTCGACGCCCAGGGCCGCGGTAGCGGCCGCCCCGCCCGGCAGGTGACTCGGCGTGTGCACGTCGACGACGGGGGCGGCACCTCTCGGCACAGTCGCTCCGAGCGCACCCACACCAGACGTCGGGGACCGCGTCCCGAGGACGACGGCCGCGGCGCGCTCGTCATCGTCAGCCCTCGAACCGGGCCCAGTACCGGACTTCCCGGCACCGGCCCAGGAAGTCGGCCACCGATGCGCCCGCCGCGAGATCCATGACGCCGGCATCGAGTTCGCCGGTCAGTCCCGCGGCCGCGAACAGCGCGCCGGCATTGCGGTGGGCGATGAATTTGCCGTGTGCGTAAGCGTCGCTGACGAAATCGCGCGCCGGCGGCACGGTGGCGAGTTCGGCGGCTCCGGCCTCGGACGCGAGAATCACGACCGCGTCGTAGAGCACCGAGGGTCCGCCGTCGATCTTCTGGTCCGCTTCGACAGTTTTGCCGTCCTCGGTAGTGACACCGCCGACCTTCAGCGCGACGATCTCCAGGATCGCCTTCTCCGCCTGCACCGCCTCACGCACCTCGGCCAATGCCTCGGCATCGACCCCGTCGGTGACCAGCACGCCGATCTTGCGCCCCGCGATGCTGTCCGGGCCGTTGCGCACGATACTCAGCGCGGGCGAGGGCGCCAGATCGGTGATCGGCTCGCGGGCACAGCGAGCCGGTTCCGGAAGCTCCGCGAGGCCGAGCCCGTCGGCGACCGCCGTGGCCAGATCCTCGTGAACGTTGCGCAGCGCGGCGACGACCCGGGCACGGATCTCGACCCGATCGCATTTGCTCAGCTCGAAGACGAACGCCTCGACGATGTGCCGCTGCTCGATACTCGTCTGGCTCACATAGAACTGACGAGCCTGGCTGTAATGGTCGGCGAAGCTTTCCGCGCGGAGCCGGCGTTTGGGACCGGATACAGTCTCGGGAACCGTCGTGAAGCCCCGTTCGGGATCCTCGCGCGGGCCCTTGATCTCGTCGGGCCACGAATTGGGCTCGTAATTGGCCCGGCCCTTCGGATTGACCATAGCCATGTGGCCGTCCTGCTGGAACGTCGCGAACGGGCACTTCGGCGCGTTCACCGGCAGATGGGTGAAGTTGGGGCCGCCGAGCCGCTTCAGTTGGGTGTCGAGATACGAGAAGTTGCGGCCCTGCAGCAGTGGGTCGTTCGTGAAATCGATGCCCGGGATGATGTTCTGCGTGCAGAACGCCACCTGCTCGGTTTCGGCGAAGAAATTGTCGACGACCCGGTTCAGCACCAGCTTGCCGACCGGGCGCACCGGCACTTCCTCCTCCGGGATGATCTTCGTCGGATCGAGGATGTCGAAGGCGAAGCGATCGGCGAAGTCGTCGTCGAACAGCTGCATGCCCAATTCCCATTCCGGATAGTCACCGGACTGAATGGCATCCCAGAGATCGCGGCGGTGGAAATCGGGATCGGCGCCGTTGATCTTCAGCGCCTCGTTCCACACCACCGACTGCATGCCCTGCTTCGGCTTCCAATGGAATTTGACGAACGTGGAGCGGCCCTCGGCGTTCACCAGCCGGAAGGTGTGGACACCGAATCCCTCCATGAACCGGAACGAGCGCGGAATCGCTCGGTCGGACATGATCCACAGCAGCATGTGGGTCGATTCGGGAGTGAGCGAGACGAAGTCCCAGAAATTGTCGTGGGCCGTCTGAGCCTGCGGAAAGCCACGATCGGGCTCCTGTTTGGCGGCGTGGACCATATCCGGGAACTTGATGGGGTCCTGAATGAAGAAGACCGGGATATTGTTCCCGACCAGATCCCAATTGCCCTCGCGCGTATAGAGTTTCACCGCGAAACCACGGACGTCGCGAGCCAGATCGAACGAACCCTTGTTACCGGCCACCGTGGAGAATCGGACGAATGCCTCGGTCCGGCGACCGGCCTCCTGGAACGGATCGGCCCGGGTCAGATCGGACAGCGAATCGTAGTTCTCGAAATAGCCGTGCACGCCGAAACCGCGGGCATGAACCACCCGCTCCGGAATCCGCTCGTGGTCGAAGTGGAAGATCTTCTCGCGGAAGTGGAAGTCCTCCAGCAGCGCGGGCCCGCGCTCCCCCGCCCGCAATGTGTTCTGATCGTCTCCGACAACCACACCCTGCTGGGTGGTCAGCCGCACGTCCTCACCGGTTGCCTCCTGGTGAGTTTCGCCGCCGTTGCCCGGCCGACCTGCCACATCGTCCGTCATCTCCCGACCTCCTGCCGCTGTACGCCGAACCGCTCGGTCACCGAGCCGATACCCGCCCGGTCCGGAGACAAACGTTCGCTCGGCTACCGAAAGGGCCGTGCGGCGAACTTCGACGAGCAGACCCTCCGGCCCGCGACGGCGAGCGAAAGTCGTTGCAGTCCTTGATATCCCGATCGCTCAACGAACGGCACAGCTTGGGCCGGTCCCGAGCAGGACAGCTGCGGGCGGCCTCGGCGTTCGATCCCGGTCTTCGGACGCGTTTTCCCTCCCCGTCACGCGCACTACCCGAGCCGATCGCGACTATTCCTCGGCAAGTGACCGAAGACCCTATCGACGGCCGGCATCCTGTCCGTAGAAAAGGCTGCAGCGACATCGCAGGCGGTAGGGAGGAGTGACGCCGAGGGCGCCATGGCCGAGCAGATGAAGAGATCGATCATCGCAACCGCGCTGTTGGCCGGAGCCGTCGTCCTGGCGGCGCCGGCGGTGGCTCCCGCCGATTCGCCCGCCCGGGCGGTGGGGCCCGGCACCTCGCTCGGCCTCTGCACGATCACCGCGGCCGGACACGACGCAGCGGGCAACGCGGTGGCGCTCACCGCCGGTCACTGCATGTTCAGCCCCGGGCAGAGCGTCGTCGCCCCCGCCATCGGCAGGATCGGGCACTACGCCAGCTGGACATCGAAATGGGCGCTGCTGCAATCGGATTCCACCAGCGACTGGGCCGTCATCGCACTGCGCCCCGGCATCGACATCTCGACCGTGGCCCCGAACGGCGCCGTGATCGATCACGTCGGTGCGGTCCCGGCCCCCGGCAGCCGCCTCGACAAATACGGCAGCACCACCCGCTCCACCAGCGGCCAGGTCGATTCGGTCACCGACAATGTGATCCACACCTCCGTCCCGGGCCTCAACGGCGACAGCGGCTCCCCCGCCTACCAGGGCACGGGTCTGGTGGGCATCGACTCGCAGATCAACCCCACGACACCGGCCGGCCCGTTCTGGTTCTCCGGCATCGATGGTGTGCTGGCCGAGATCAACTCCCGTCCGGGGATCGTCGGCTACGGCTTCCGGATCGGCTGATCCGATGCGCCACTCAGACAGATCAACGTCTGCTGGCCGGTCGCGATCAGTGTGCGCCGATCGTCGCGGACCCCGAACACCTCCAGCCTGCACACGGTCAGCGTGCGCCCCGATTTGAGGACGACACCGACCGCCTCGAGGTGATCCCCCTCGGCCGGGGCGAGCAGATTGATCTTGTACTCCACTGTCAGCACCGAGGAGTCGTCGGGGAACAGCGTGTATGCCGCATATCCGCCGGCGCTGTCCGCGATGGCACTGGTGGCGCCGGCATGCACATACCCGTGCTGCTGCGTCACCTCGGGCCGGTGCGGCAGTTCGATGTGCACCCGACCCGGACCGATATGGGCGAGCCGGGCGCCCAGATGACGCATCAGCCCCTGCCGCTCGAAACTCTCCCGGATGCGCGCCTGCACAGCGGGACTCGCCTGCTCGTATGCCGCCTCGTCCATCGATCTCCTCGTGAGCCCGTTCCCGGCGCACATCGTATCCCCGCGCCCTGCGACCGCCCGGCGGTGAGGATCCCGAATCGGACGGCCGGCGTTCGCCCAGGCCAGGGCTCTCAGAACGAGAACAGCCCCTGGTCTGTGGTACGTTCCCACAGGCCAGGGGCTGTTTTCTGCTCCCCCATCTGGACTCGAACCAGAAACCTGCCGATTAACAGTCGGCTGCTCTGCCAATTGAGCTATAGGGGATTGCTCCGGTCAGCCCGTGCGGGCCGGCCGAGCACAAACTTTAGCTTATGTCCGGTCCGCTCCCCAAATCGGCCCGGGAGCTGGGGAAATGCGGAACGCAGCGGCGTGTCGGGGGCGGGCGGCACGGCCCCGACCGCGGTCTCCAACCAAAGTGTGCCGGTGGGGAATTCGAGAGCCCGGCGGTAAGGATCGGAAATTGTCGGTGGGGTCTGGCAAGGTGGTGCCGGATCGACAGTCCGACTCGATGTCGGGCAGGATGTACGGCGCGGACAGCTACTGGGAGGAGCCCGAAAGAATGCTGCGGTTGATCATCGGCGTCGCAGCCGGTTATGTGCTGGGGGCCAAGGCGGGGCGGGCTCGCTACGAGCAGATCAGCAAGACCACCCGTGCTGTCGCCGCCAGCCCGGTCACCCGCAAGCTGGTTCAGGCCAGCCGCCAGAAGCTGTCGGACCGCCTCAATACCCAGCCGCGGCTCGAACCCATGGAGCCGATCGACGAGCGCACCACCGTCCTCGTCCCCCAGGACCAACTCCGCCGCTGAGCCACGATCCCGGTGACACGCTGCCCGACGTTTCCACCGGGCAGCGTGTCACCGGATCGCCCAACTACCGGCCGAGCCGATTTTTCCCGGGCTCCGCTTCGGCCGGCGAGCCCGCGCGTACCGCCGCGGCGATGTGGCGGGCGAGCAGATGCGGCGCCTGCGCGTGCGCCAGATGCCCCTGCCCCGATAGCCGGTCGATGCGGGCCTGCGGTAGTGCGCCGGCGATGCGGTCGAATACGGTGCCGTAGGGTGCGGCGTTCGCGTTGAGTTCGCCCAGCAGCAGGGTGACAGGGACGCTCAGGGCTCGATACCGCCGCAGGTCCACCCGGTAGGCCTCGATTGCCGCGAGTTCCGTCGGCAGCGGCGCCGCCAGCGGGCGCAGCACCGCCCACGCCGGCGATTCCCGCAGGGCGGCAACATATTCCGTAGAGAAGCCCGATACATCGGTGTTGACCAGCCGGACGGCCGCATCCAGATCACCGCGGTCGACGGCGACGCGCAGCGCGGGGATCGCGGCGGGGGCGAAGGGCGCCGATACCGGTTCGTAGGCGATCACCGACCGCAGATCCGACCGCTCACAGGCCGCCTCCAGGGCGATCAGTCCGCCGTAGCTCCATCCGAACAGCTGCACCGCCGCGCCGAGGGCGTCGAGGATGTGGTGCAAGTCGTCGATCTCGGTCCGTACGGAGTAGTCGGCTCCCAGCGGGCCGCTCGGCACCCGTCCGCGGCGATTGATCGTCACCACCGGATTGGACAGTCCGAGCCGCTCCACGACGGGCCGCCAGGTGGCGGCATCGGCCATGACCCCCGGAACGATCACCAGCGGCGGGCCGTCACCGTCGACGATCTCGGCGGTCAGTTCGGTCCCCGAGCGATGGAAAGAGATCGATCTCATTCCGATTGGAACGATCAGGCCACGTTGAAATCATCCGAGTTGCCCATGGCCTGGGTGAGCAGGCTCTTGCGGTACTGCTCGAGGGCGACCAGATCGCCGAACAGGGCCATGTAGTCGTCCGGCTGTTCGGTCGACGAGACCCGCTGCAGTTTCGACTTGAGCGCGGCGACCTGACGCCCGACCCACGCCTCCTGCACCCGCGCCAGCACGCCGGAGATGAACCGGGGGATGTCGTCCATCGATTTGACCGGGAGCGGCTCGGCGGCCAGTTCGGAGACCAGTGCGCGCAGCATCAGATCGTCGGTGTGGTCGGCGACGCGCGAAACCCATTCCGCGCCACCGAGTCCCGCTGCCGTGCCACCGGCGGCGGCGAGGGCGGCGCGCACGGCGGTGTAAGCGGGGTGGGTGAACGCTTCGGGCTCGAGGCTGTCGAAGATCGGTCCCGCGGTCGCCGGATACTGCAGGGCGGCGGCGAGTACTTGCCGCTGCGGCAGCAGCACCGGATCACCCGGATTCGGGCGGGCGGCGGCCGACTCCGCGACCGCTGTCTCGGCGGCCGCTTCGCGGCCGGGCACGCCCTTCACCGGCTTACCGCGGCGGGCGTGGTCACCGACCCGTCGCACCACCAGCTGGATGTCGTCCCAGCCGACCCACCCGGCCAGTTTCGTGGCGTACGCCTTGCGCAGCGCGTTGTCCTTGATCTGCGCCACCACGGGCACCGCGCGCCGCAGCGCCTCCACCTGCCCCTCGGGGGTGTCGAGGTTGTGGTCGGCGAGCAGGCCGCGAATCACGAACTCGTACAACGGGACCCGCCGGGCCACCAGGTCGCGGACCGCACCGTCGCCGGAACGCTGACGCAATTCACACGGGTCCTGCCCGTCGGGGGCGACCGCGATATAGGTCTGCCCGGCCAGTTTCTGGTCACCGGAAAAGGCCTTCAGCGCCGCTGCCTGGCCGGCGGCATCACCGTCGAAGGTGTAGATGATCTCACCGCGCCAGAAATTGTCGTCCATCAGCAACCGGCGCAGCATCGACAGGTGCTCGTCGCCGAAGGCGGTGCCACAGGAGGCGACCGCGGTCGTCACACCCGCCAGATGCATGGCCATCACATCGGTGTAGCCCTCGACGACCACCGCCTGGTGGCTCTTGGCGATCTCCCGCTTGGCGTGGTCGAGCCCGAACAGCACCTGAGACTTCTTGTACAACACCGTTTCCGGCGTATTGATGTACTTGGCGGTCATCTGGTCGTCGTCGAACAGGCGCCGGGCGCCGAATCCGATGACGTCGCCGCTCAGATTCCGGATCGGCCACAGCAGCCGACGGTGGAACCGGTCGATCGGGCCGTGCCGGCCGGGCTTGGACAGCCCCGCCGCCTCCAGCTCCTTGATGTCGAAACCCTTGCGCAGCAGGTATTTCGTCAGCGTGTCCCAACCGGCCGGGGCGTAACCGCAGCCGAAATGCCGCGCGGCGTTGGCATCGAAATTGCGGTCGGTGAGATACTTGCGAGCCACCTCCGCGCCCGGTTCGCGCAGTTGCGCCTGATAGAACTCGTGCGCGGCCGCATTGGCGGCGACCAGCCGGGAACGGGTGCCGCGGTCGCGCTGCACCGAGGTTCCGCCGCCCTCGTAATTGATCTTGTAGCCGATCCGGTCGGCCAGCTGCTCGACCGCCTCGACGAATCCGACATGGTCGATCTTCTGCAGAAACGCGAACACGTCACCGCTCTCGCCACACCCGAAGCAGTGGAAGTGGCTGTGGTTCGGCCGCACGTGGAACGACGGCGACTTCTCGTCGTGGAAGGGGCACAAGCCCTTCAGCGAGTCCGCACCGGCCCGCTTGAGCGACACATACTCACCGACGACATCCTCGATGCGTACGCGTTCACGTATTGCCGCGATATCGCGATCCGGAAGTCGACCTGCCACGGCATCCGAGTCTAAAGCGTGTCGAACGACCATGGTTGATCGGTCGGCACCGCCCTTCTCGGGCGTCGTCGGTCCCCACCGCGGCAAACGGCGTGAACGTCGGTTCCCACGTCTCTCGGGAAGGTTTCACCGGCACTCGACGGTGCTGGTCAGAGCCTTCCCGTCAGCGGGCGTTGATGACCCGGCCTCCTGCTTGGGGGTCCGGGGTTTCATGCTGGGCGGCCGCCCAGCATGCGAGATTTATCGCGGCATTGAGGTCTCGATCGAGCCGGTAGCCACATCCGCAGGTAAAGACGCGGTCAGCCAGCGTCAGTTCTGCGTTGCGCCTCCCAAAGTCAGGGCCCACGCCGACGACCGGGGTCAGTGGGCCGCGATCCGTTCCAGCCTGCTCTCGGTGTAGGAGGCGATCTGGTCGACGATCACGCGCACGCGGGCGGTGTCGTCGGTGGCCGCCTCCCACCACGGCAGCAGGATCGGGTCGAGGCCCTGGGGGGCGCCGGCCAGCAGGCGGTCGGCTACGAATCGGATGCGCTCGCGCTGTTCGGCCTGGCGTTTGTGATGTTCGGGGTCCGACATCACGTACCGCAGGGCGACCGTTTTCAACAGCGCGACCTCCGCGGCCACCACGGCCGGCACCTCGAGGTCGGCGGCGTAGCGGCACAGCGACTGCCCGGTCCATGCGGCACGGGTCGCCTCGACCGCCGCGGTCGCGAACCGGCCGACCAGATCGCTGGTCAGCCGCTTGAGCGCGACCGAGGCGCGCAGGGTGCCGTCGTAGCCGGCGGCCTCGGCGATCACCTGCAGCTGCGAGAGCCGCTGACCGGCCGCGATCAGATCGTCGGCGGACAGGTCGCGGTGCTGGCGCTGGCCCAGTTCGGCGAGGGCGGCCTGTTCGGCCGGATCGGCGAGCGCCCGCAGATCGATCCGGCCCGCGATGACCCCGTCCTCGACATCGTGCACCGAGTACGCCACATCATCGGACCAGTCCATGACCTGTGATTCCAGCGACTGCCGCCGCTCGGGCGCACCCTTGCGGACCCAGCTCAGCCGGTCCAGATCGGCGTCGTAGGCGCCGAACTTCGCACCGGAAGCCGTTCTGCCCCAGGGATATTTGACCGTGGCGTCGAGGGCGGCGCGGGTCAGGTTGAGGCCGTAACTCTCCCCCGCCGCATCGAAGACCTTCGGCTCCAATCTCGTCAGAATCCGCAGATTCTGGGCGTTGCCCTCGAACCCGCCGTAGGCCTCGGCGAATTCGTCGAGGGCGCGTTCGCCGTTGTGGCCGTACGGCGGATGGCCGATGTCGTGAGCCAGCCCGGCCAGATCGACCAGGTCCGCGTCACAGCCCAGCCCCTCGGCGATGCTGCGCCCGATCTGGGCGACCTCCAGCGAGTGGGTCAGCCGGGTGCGCGGTGTGTCGCCGTCGCGGGGACCCATCACCTGGGTTTTGTCGGCAAGTCGCCGCAACGCCGCCGAATGCAGCACCCGCGCCCGGTCCCGCGCGAAGTCGCTGCGCCGCGCCGGTGCGGGCGACCACCGCAACCCCGCCGTGGGCGAGGTCTCGGACACCATGCGCTCGTGATCGCTGTCGACATACGGGCATTCGGGCATCGCGTCGAAACTCATGGGAGATACCGCCTGGTACGTTTCTCACTGCTCCGCGGTGTATTTGAAATCCGCGGAGAAGTGAGTGAGCTGATACCACAGCAGCGCACCGGTTTCGCGGGCGATGCCGTGGAATTGGGACTCCCGGGTGTAGACCGCCGGGCCGGTGCGCGTCGGCGCGGTCCACGCGTCCAGACCGGCGTCGCGGGCCATGGTGCGGGTGCGCAGCGAATGCCACGGATCGCTGACCAGCACCGCCGAGGACAGGTCGCGAGCCCGCATCGCGGAGGCGACCGCCTCGATGCTCTGCAGCGTGTCCGATCCGGTCTCCACGGCCACTACCCGGTCGGCGGGCACGCCGCGATTCTTCAGGTAGTTCTTACCGGAGGCGGCCTCGGTGTAGTTGTCGCCCACCTGTTTGCCGCCGACCGTGATCACCAGCGGCGCAACACCTTTGGTGTACAGGTGATAGGCCTGGCCGAGCCGGGCCTCGAAAACCGAGGACGGGGTGCCGTCGTATTGCGCGGCGCCCAGCACCACGATCGCGTCGGCACGGCTGTAGTCGTCGATCCGAGCCACCTGCCAGACCCGGAAAGCGGTGCCGCCGACGAGCACGACCCCGATGAGGACGGTGCCGGCGATCACCCGGCGCACCCAGCGCGCGACCGCCGATCCGCGCGGACGGCGCGGCGCGACGGGCGTGCGGGTCGGGGCGGGATGGGTGAGGGCCGAGGGCATTCCCCGAGTGTGCCAGTGCTCGGTCACGCCACGATTGCGGAGCGCCGGATCCTCACCGCTGCCGGGCACCGGAACCGCTCACCAACCGCGTTGCCGCCACTGCGCGAGCTGCGGACGCTCGGCACCCAGGGTGGTGTCGTCGCCGTGGCCCGGGTAGACGACCGTATCGTCGCCGAAGCGGTCGAACACCTTGGTGGTGACGTCGCTGTAGAGGGAATCGAAATCCTCCGGGGAAGTGGTGCGCCCGACACCCCCGGGGAACAGGCAGTCGCCGGTGAACAGATGGGTGCGCCCGGAGCCGTCGGTGAGCGCCAGCGCGACCGAACCCGGGGTGTGTCCGCGCAGGTGGACGACCTCGAATTCCAGTTCACCGATCGAGACGGTGTCACCGTCGGCCAGCAGCCGGTCCGGCCGCACCGGAAGCGGTTCGGCATCCAGGGCGTGGGCGGCGGTCGGTACGCCGGTGTCGGCGACCACCGCGCTCAAGGCCTGCCAGTGGTCGAAATGCTGATGGGTGGTGACGATCAGCCGCAGCCGCCCGGGCACCTCCTGGTCCAGCAGGGCCTGGATGCGTTCGGATTCGTTGGCGGCGTCGATCAGCACCGCGTCACCGGTGGCGGTGTCCTGCACCAGATAGACGTTGTTGTCCATACCGCCGACCGACATCTTGACGATCCGGGCGCCCGGCACATCGCGCTGCTGCGGATTCGAACCCGGCGCGACGTGGCCCGTATAGGGGATATCCAGCGTGATCACCCTGCCGATGGTAATCATCGGTTCCGACACGGGTCGGCCGGATCAACGCCCGTTACGCCGTGTCGGCGGATACATTCGTGCTATGCCGCCGGACTCGCGTCTTCGCCGATCACAGCCGCCGACGCTGCTCGCGGTGCTGCTGTCGATCGTGTTCGGGTTCGTGCTCGGCTGCTGCGGCCCGGCCGTCGCCGACGAGCCGATGCGGCTCAACGAATACGTCACCGATTCCGCCCAGGTTCTCGACGGTCCGCAGCGCGACACCGTGCGCGCGTCGGTGGACGCGCTCTACACCGCGCACCGGGAGCGGCTGTGGGTGGTCTACGTCCGCGATTTCGGTGGCGTGGATCCGCAGACCTGGGGTCAGCGCACGGCGACCGCGTCCGGATTCGGCGAGCGCGATGTGCTGCTGTCGATCGCGACCAGCGACCGCTCCTATGCCTTCACCGGTGCGCTCCCGCCCTCGGTGAGCGATGCGGAACTGAATTCGCTGCTCACCGATCAGGTGGAGCCGCGGCTGCACAACGGCCAGTGGGCCGAGGCCGCGGTGGCCGCGGCCGACGGATTGTCCACTGCCATGGGCGATTCCGGTGGTGTCGGGATCTGGCCGCTGATCGTGATCACTTTGATCGTGCTGGGTGTGATCGGCCTGGTGCTGGGCTATTCGCAGTTGCGCCGGCGGGCACGGGGGCGCACCGAGGCCGACGCCGCCCAGGCGGTCGACCCGACCGACACCGCCGCGCTGGCCGGGCTCCGCCCGGATCTGCTCGAGGCTCGCTCGGCGCAGGTGCTGGTCGACACCGACAACGCGATCCGGGCCAGCGCCGAGGAACTGCGCCTGGCCACCGACGAATTCGGCACCACCGCGACCGCCCCGTTCGCCGCCGCGCTCGAGTCCGCGAAACAGGCGATGGCGCATGCCTTTTCGATTCGCCAGCGGCTCGACGACGAGATCCCGGAAACTCCTGATCAGCGCCGCGATCTGCTGGTCGAGCTGATCACCACCTGTGGGCGGGCCGATGCCGAACTCGACGACAAGGTGGCCGAATTCGACGCCATGCGCAATCTGCTGATCGACGCCCCGCAACGGCTGGACGCGCTGACTCGCGATGTGGTCGATCTCACCGTGCGCCTGCCGCGCTCGGAGGAGACGCTGCGGCGGCTGCTGGCCGCACAACCGGAATCGGTCACCGCGCCGGTGCGCGACAACGTGACGATGGCGCGGGAGCGAATCGGCTTCGCCGAGAACACGATCGAACAGGGCAGGCAGGCCGCGGCCGAGCCGGTCGGACGCCAGGGTGGGGTGGTCGCGGCGATTCGCGGCGCGGAGGCCGCGGTGACCGCCGCCCGTACCCTGCTCGACGCCGTGGACACCGCTGAGACCGATATCACCCAGGCGCGGGCCGGTCTGCCGGCGGCGATCGACGAACTGGGTCGCGACCTCGAGACCGCGCGGGGGCTGACCGAACATGGCGGCCCGGAATTGGCGGACGCGATGTCCGGCGCCCGCACCGCATGGGAGGCGGCCCGGACCACCGGGGACCGCGACCCGCTCGGCACGTTCCACCGCGCGGTCGCGGCCGATACCGCACTGGATCGCGCGGTCGCGGCGGCCGGTGAGCGCAAACTCGCCGCCGAACAACTGCGGCGCCGCCTGGACCAGGCCGTGATCGCCGCGCAGAGCCAGGTCCGGGCGGCCGCCGACTTCATCGACACGCGCCGTGGCGGTATCGACGCCGCGCCCCGCACGCGCCTGGCCGAGGCCCAGCGGAATCTGGATCGGGCGCAGCAGCTTTCGGCCACCGACCCGCAGGCGGCACTGGACAGTGCGCAACAGGCCGCCGATCTGGCCACCCGCGCACTGCACGCCGCCGAGGCCGATGTGCGGGAGTGGCAGGTGCACCGGCCGGTGTCGGGGACCTCGCAGGCCGGCGCCGTATTGGGCGGAATTCTGATCGACAGTCTGCTGCGCGGCGCGGGCAGCGGCTATCGCGGCCGTTCGATGGGCGGATCCAGCTGGGGCCCCGCCTCTTTCGGGGGATCCGACAGTTCCCGCCGGATCAGCCGGGGCGGGCGGTTCTGATCCGGTCGTCTCACCGTGCCGGTGGTACGGCGCCACCGGTGCGGGTCGCGAGCCACTGCTGGAGTTCGATCAGGTTGCCCTCGGGGTCGCGCAGGTAGGCGCAGCGGAGACGGCCGTCGTATTCGACCGGTTCGCCCGAGATTTCGGCGCCGCGCGCGGTGATCTCGGCGAGATAGGCGTCCAGATCGTCGACCCGCAGCGACACCATTGCCGCGTCGGCGGGCGGGACCGGCGCCACGTCGCTGCCCGACGGCGATCGCGGGCCGGCCTCGGACCGCAAGGTATCGCCCAGCGCCGCAGCCAGATTCGCGCGCTCGTGCAGAGCGAGCGTGCTACCCAGCTCGGGTTTGAAGGCCGCGTAGGGCGGGCGCGGGTCGTCGGTTTGCGGTGTGAGTCCGACAATGTCGCGATAGAACGTCACGCAGCGGTCGAATTCGGACACGATCAGGCGGATCTGCGTCAGGTGCACATCGGCGAATCTACGCCCGCGGCAACCTGGGCCGCTCACAACCAGCCGAGGCGTTCGGCGGCGCGGACGGCCTCGGCGCGGGTGCGGGTGCCGGTCTTGCCGATCGCGGCCGACAGATGGTTGCGAACGGTCCCCTCGGACAGATGCAGGCGGCCCGCGATGACCGCCGCCGTCGATCCGTCGGCCGCGGCGGCGAGCACCTCGCGCTCGCGTGCGGTGAGCGGTGAGGTTCCCGTGGTGAGGGTTTCGGTGGCCAGCGCCGGATCCACCACCCGCAGGCCCATGTGCACGCGCCGCACCGCATCCGCCAATTCCCGTGCGGGCGTGTCCTTGACGACGAATCCGCCGGCTCCTGCGTCGATGGCGCGGCGCAGATAGCCGGGCCGGCCGAACGTGGTCACCATCAGAATCCGGATATCCGGGAATTCCGCATGCAGACGCGCCGCGACCGAAATACCGTCCATTCCGGGCATTTCCACATCGAGAAGCACCACATCCGGTGTGGTGCGCCGCACCGCGTCGAGAACCTCGTCACCCCGGCCCACCTCGGCCACCACCTCGAGGTCGGACTCCAGCCCCAGCAGTGCCGCCAATGCGCCCCGCACCAGCGCTTGATCGTCGGCGAGCAGCAACCGGATCACCGCCGTCGCCCCCGCCGTGATTCACCGACCGACATCATCCATCGCACACCTGCGACCCTAATCCGGACGGCAGGCTCGCCGCCGCCCGACCGGCCGAACCTCGGCCGCGGTGGTGAAGTCCACGGCGATCACGGTTCCCCCGGAGGGAGGTGTGTCGACTGTGAACACACCGCCCGCGTCGCGCACCCGGTCGCGTAAGCCGCTCAGTCCCGAGCCGAAGACACTGCCGGACAGCCCTTTTCCGTCGTCGAAGATGTCGATCCGCGATTCGCTCACCCGCACCCGGCAGTGGCGGGCGCCGCTGTGGCGCACCACGTTCGTCACCGCCTCGCGCAGGACCCATCCGAAGATCACCGCGTATCGCTCGGGGAGTTCGGCCGGGTCCGGGAGCTCCGCCTCGATACCGGCGGCGCGCAGGGCCGTACGCGCGTTGACCAGTTCACTCGCGAGCGACACCTCGCGCAGGCCGCCCACCGTATCGCGCACCCCGGCCAGCGCCTCCCGGGCGAGTCGCTCCACATCGGCCATCTCCTGCCGGGCCCGGGACGGATCCGAATCGAGCAGCCGTTGCGCCAATTCGGTTTTGACGGTGATGACGGTCAGCGAGTGCCCCAGGATGTCGTGCACGTCGCGCGCCACCCGGTTGCGTTCCTGCACGATCGCGAGCTCGCCCTGCTGGCGGCGAGTCAGTTCCCGCAACTGGCCACGCCGCCGGCCGATTTCGCGACCGGTCCACATCACCACCGGAATGAAGGCGAAATACAGCGGGGCGCTGCCGTAATGCAGCGACAGGCCGATCAGCAGCGCGGCCGTACCCGCCACCACCGCACCGGATTTCGCGGTCGGAAGGACGAAGACGGCGGCGGCCGCGACGTAGATGGCGGTGCCCAGGCCGGTGACACCCAGCAGTACGGTCATCGCGGCGGCGAGCGATGCCAGCGCGCCCACCACGAGCCAGCGCGGCCACTCGTACGAGACCGGCAGCACCGCCTGTGCGTGTCCCTCGTCCCAGTCCGGTTGCCGGAACGGACCGAAGCACGAGGCCGTCAGCACCCAGAAGACCGCGAGGCATACCGCCGCCGCGACGGCCCGCATCCGATGCCCGTCCTGCCATTGCGAGATGATCGGCGCGATCAGATAGAGCAGCCAGATCAAAGCCAGCACCGCGCCGAAGAACAGGCGTCGATGCTGGATGGCGGTATGCGGGGCGGGTTCGCGGTCCATCCTGCGGGCGATCCGGTCCAGCGCTCCGGATATCGGCCGATCGACCGGAGGTACCCGCATCCGCACGCTCCGTCTCCTGCCCTGGCCGCCGCCGGATTCCGACGCTACCGCACCCTCCACCGAGGCGGACGGTGCGGCGCGGCGGTCAGCGAGCGGTGTCACGCCGGAACAGAACCGCGGCTCCCAGGGCGAATACCGACGCCCACACCGCGATATTCAGCACGGCCAGTGCGACGGAACCGGCACCGGTGTCGCCGAGCGGCAATCGGGCCAGGGTCGCGACGCCGTTGGTCGGGAAGACCTTCGACACCGTCTCGAACCAGCCGTGCAGCGGCATGAACAAGCCACCGGCGAACGACAGCAGCGCCAGGACCGGGCCGAGGATCTGCATCACATTCTCCGAGGGCAGCACATAGCCCATGAACAATCCGAAGGCCGCGAAGACCACCGAGGTCAGCCAGGCGATCAGGAAACAGCCCACCCAGGCCGCCGTGGTCAGATGCGCGCCGGTCACCGCGCCGGCGACGAAAACGACGACGACCGAACACAATCCGAGCACCATCGCGCCGGCCACTTTGGTGGCGACGTAGGCGGCCGGGCGCAGCGGCGTGAGTCGGAGCTGGCGTACCCAGCCGGCGGCGCGCTCCACCGCGACCATGGCGCCGCCGCTGGTGGTGGCCAGCATCGCCCCGTAGACGGCCATCGACACCATCACGTAGGCCGTGACATTCGCCGAGCCGTAGGTTTCGTTGCGGGAGGAGTTCTGGGCGCCGAAGATCACGAAGAACACCACGGGCATCACCAGCGCGAAGATGACGGTGCGGCGGTTGCGCAGCATACGGCGCAGTTCGAGCAGCAGGAATCCCCAGCTGAATCCGCCGGCGCCCGGGCGGGCGGCATGCGATGCGGGCACGATCGATGTAGTCATCTCAGTGGTCTCCGGTCAGTGCGAGGAAGGCGTCTTCGAGATTGCGGCCGGTGATTTCGATGTCGACGGCCGGTGTCCTGGTCAGCAGATAGCGGGCGACCGCGTCGGAGTCGTTGCCGTGCACCAGCACTCGATCACCGCGCTGTTCGACCCGGTCCACGCCGGCGAGGGCGAGCAGGCTCGCGGGATCGGCGTCGGGCAGCGTCGCCGAGACGGTGCGGCCGGAGGCCAGATTCTTCACCGACGCGGCACTGCCGTCGGCCACGACCCGCCCGCCCCGCACCAGCACGATCCGGTCGGCGTAGGCGTCGGCCTCGTCCAGGTAGTGGGTGGCGAAGACGACGGTGCGGCCGAGATCCGCGTCGGCGCGAATGGCGTTCCAAAAATCGCGGCGGCCCTCGACGTCCATACCGGTGGTCGGCTCGTCGAGGATCAGCAGATCCGGATCGGGCAGCAGCGCGAGCGCGAACCGCAGGCGCTGCTGCTGACCGCCGGAGCATTTGCCCACCATGCGGTCGGCGATGCCGTCGATTCCGGCACGGACGAGCACCTCCCGGGCGGGGCGCGGATTCCGATGCAGGGCCGCGACGACCCGCACCGTTTCGCCGACGGTGAGATCCGGGAGCAGACCACCCGACTGCAGAACGGCCGAAATCCGGCCCGCCGCAACCGCTTCCGCCGGCGTTGCGCCCAGAATGCGGGCGGTTCCGGCGTCGGGCCGCAGCAGGCCGAGCATCATGTCGATACTGGTGGACTTCCCGGCACCGTTGGGTCCCAGGAAGGCGACCACCTCACCCGCGGTGACGGTCAGATCGAGTCCGTCGACCGCGCGGACGGGCCCGGCGGAGCTGCGGAAGGTTTTGGTCAATCCGCGAAGCTCGATCACCGGTGCGGCGGCGACCCGTTCCGCCGAACCGGATGTCATTGCTGATGTCATGGTTCCACTGTCGCGGGGAACCCGGCGCCGTACCTGGCCCGAGCGTCACGACTGTGCCATGACAGATGTCATGGCACCAGGACGATCTTGCCCCGGGTGTGGCCGCGCTCGAGTTCGGCGAACGCCGCGCGCACCTCGCCGAGCGGATAGGTGGCGGCGATCGGAATCCGGACGGTCCCCGCGGCGGCCAGTTCGGCCAGCTGGGCGAGCACGTCGATGGTGTCGGCGGCCGCATTGCCCTCCGCCTTGACGCCGTACTTCTCCACGGCGGCGAAATCGATGATCGTATCGATGCGCTCGGGCTTCACGCCGAGATCGAGGGCGAGTTCGACGTAGCCGTTGCCGTGCGTATCGATGAAGGCGTCGATACCGCCCGGCGCCGCCTCCCGGATGCGCTCGGCGAGACCGTCACCGTATTCCACCGCGACCGCCCCCAGCTCGCGCAGATAGTCCTGGTTGTCCGGCCCGGCGATGGCGATCACCGTCACCTCGCGGGCCCGAAGCAGTTGCACCACAATGGATCCGACTCCACCGGCCGCGCCGGACACCGCGATGGTGTCGCCGGCCTCCGGGCTCACGGCCCGCACGGCGGCGAAGGCGGTGGTGCCCGCGACGTACAGCGATCCGGCCACCTCCCACGACAGGCCCACCGGCTTGGGGGTGACCTGCTGGGCCGGCACCACCACCCGGGTGGCGTGGCTGGACCGTTTGTCGCTGAATCCGAGCACCTCGTCGCCGACGGCGATCCCGCTCACCCCGTCGCCGAGCGCGACGATGCGCCCGGCGAAATCGGTGCCCTCCCCCTCGGGAAAAGTGGCCGGCCACAGCTCGTGCAGCGAGCCGTTGCGGATCTTGGCCTCGCCCGGATTGATGCCCGCGGCCACCACCTCGACCGCGACCTGGCCGGGTCCGGGCTGCGGATCCGGCACCTCACGAACCTCGAGCACATCGATATCGCCGTAACGATCGAACTTGACCGCCTGCGCCATGATCAGGACCTTTCGTCGCACCTGTGGGCCGGGCCCGGCCGGACCGCACTCGGCCCGCCGAATCCCGGATTCTCAGTGCCCGGAACGACTCGGACCACCGCGTTATTTCCGCCGCTCCCACTTTTGCGCGCGATCAGCCCCGATGACGCCCGGGTCTTCGGTTATGTCCGAATTCGGTATACCCGGGCGCGGTGAACTCAGGCGCCGAGCAGGCGCTGGGCCAGGTAACCCTCCACCTGGTCGAGCGCGATCCGCTCCTGTGTCATCGAGTCCCGCTCGCGCACGGTGACCGCCTGATCCTCGAGCGTGTCGAAGTCGACGGTGATGCAGAACGGGGTGCCGATCTCGTCCTGGCGGCGGTAGCGGCGGCCGATCGCACCGGCGTCGTCGAAGTCGACGTTCCAGTTCTTCCGCAGTTGCGCGGCAAGGTCTTTCGCCTTCGGCGACAGATCCGCGTTGCGCGACAACGGAAGTACGGCGGCCTTCACCGGCGCGAGCCGGCGATCCAGGCGCAGCACGGTCCGCTTCTCCATGACGCCCTTGGCATTCGGCGCCTCGTCCTCGGTGTAGGCGTCGATCAGGAAGGCCATCAGCGAGCGGGTCAGGCCGGCCGCCGGTTCGATCACGTACGGCGTGTAGCGCTCGTTGGTGTTCTGGTCGAAGTAGCTCAGATCGGTGCCGGAATGCTTGGAGTGGGTCGACAGGTCGAAGTCGGTGCGGTTGGCGACACCCTCGAGCTCACCCCATTCGCTGCCCTGGAAGTGGAAGCGGTACTCGATATCGACCGTGCGGGTCGAATAGTGCGAGAGCTTCTCCTTCGGGTGCTCGTAGAGCCGCAGATTCTCCGCGTCGATGCCGAGGTCGGTGTACCAGGCCAACCGGGTGTCGATCCAGTACTGGTGCCACTGCTCGTCCTCACCCGGCTTGACGAAGAATTCCATCTCCATCTGCTCGAATTCGCGGGTGCGGAAGATGAAGTTGCCGGGGGTGATCTCGTTGCGGAAGCTCTTGCCGATCTGCGCGATACCGAACGGCGGCTTCTTGCGCGCGGTGGTCATCACGTTCGCGAAATTCACGAAGATGCCCTGCGCGGTCTCCGGGCGCAGGTAGTGCAGGCCCTCCTCGGACTCGATCGGCCCGAGGTAGGTCTTGAGCATCATGTTGAAATCGCGCGGTTCGGTCCACTTGCCGACCGTGCCGCAGTCCGGGCAGCCGACCAGATCCATGGACACCGAGTCCGGATCGTCGATCTTGTGCTTCTCGGCGTACGCCTCCTGCAGATGGTCCTGCCGGTGCCGCTTGTGGCAGTTCAGGCATTCGACCAGCGGGTCGTTGAAGACGCTGACGTGTCCGGAGGCCACCCACACCGGCCGCGGCAGGATGATCGCGGAGTCCAGGCCGACCACATCGTCGCGGCTGGTGACCATGGCCCGCCACCACTGCTTCTTGATGTTCTCCTTGAGCTCCACGCCCAGCGGGCCGTAATCCCACGCCGACCGGGTCCCTCCGTAGATCTCGCCGCTGGGGTATACCAAGCCACGACGCTTGGCGAGGTTCGCGACGGTGTCGATCTTCGACTTGGGTGCCACGGTACGAGCTCTCCCTCTGGATGATGGGTGGAACGATTCGCCCCAGCCTAGCGACACCCCCGGGCGCACCGCGAAGCAGTATCGACGGCCCGCCTGCTTGACATGCGCACTTATGCATATCAATAATGGCATCGGTTTCCAATAAGGAGTTGGTTCGATGACCGCCGACAGCGGTGTCCCCGCGCGTCGAAGCCGCGTCGCCGTCGAGGCGCCCGCGCCGATCCCGCACGACCCGTATCCCTATCGCGCCCCGACAGCCGGTAACCTTCACCAGCGCAGTGCGCGCGGCTTGACTGCCTCGCTCGAGCTCATATGGTGGGTCCA
>NZ_LZMK01000198.1:0-512 GCF_001665865.1 Nocardia sp. 852002-20019_SCH5090214
ACCCGCCCACACCTACCGGTGGCTGAAGTTCGTCTACCGCAACGAATCCCACGTCAAAGTGCTGGCGCGCCGCGACTCCGAGCAGTGGGCCGTATTCGACCCCGGTGCCCGCGCCAACGCCGCCGCCCACGCCAAGGGTGAAACCGGAGGCGCGCTCCGATACCGGGCAATCAATGTGTGCCCCGAGGACACCTTCGAGCTGCGGGTGTTCGCCAGCTCTCTGCACACGCGCGAGGTGCAAGCGGCGCTCGCCTTCGCCGACGCCTCCGTCGAATACACCCGCACCCTCTCAGCCGCCGATATCGCCCGCCGCCGCGGCTGGGAATGGACCGCGTTCACCGCGTGGCTGGCCGCCCGCCCCGAATACCGCTGCCTGACCGACGAATTGGAGGCCCTCGCGTGTGCATCCTGACTTACTACAAACCCGGCCAAGCTCCCGACCTCGACGCCCTGCACGGCGGCGCGCTGGCCAACCCGCACGGCCACGGCTACGCCGTCCACACCGGCGACAC
>NZ_LZMK01000199.1:0-553 GCF_001665865.1 Nocardia sp. 852002-20019_SCH5090214
GGCCTCACCACAGACGACCGCACCCGCGTCGACTTCGTCGTCGACTACCTCACCGGAGACACCCGCAACATCGACCTGCTCACCTCCCCGGTGTTCGTCGATCCCGGAGAGGAAGCCCGCGGCCGCATCCCGGAGCTGCTGGCCGGATTCGACGAAGGCCACGTCACGGCCAAGCAGATGGCCGCCGAGATCGCGGTGATGACCGCTGAGGACCAGGCCCGTGTCCGTGAGGTCGGCAAAGCGATCCGCGACGGACAGTACCCGGACCTGCAGCTCTGGCCCGGCTACGCCGACCGCGAGCAGATCAACGAGGAGATCTTCCTTCTCGCAGGCGATGTCGAAGACATTCGAGCAATCGCGGACTACGTCGCCGAGAACGACCTCTCCGACGAAAGTCCCGAGACCTGGGGTGTCGGTGACGAAACCGCCGCGACCATCGAGCGGCTGCGCGAGCGGGGCGACGAGATCGTCGCGGTCGCCACACTCCAGCACGGCCTGGCCGACATCGAGCGCAGCCAGCTCGTCACGATTGTCGACGACGTCGACGCCGGAC
>NZ_LZMK01000200.1:0-3716 GCF_001665865.1 Nocardia sp. 852002-20019_SCH5090214
CAGCTCTACCAGCTGGCCACCTACACCCAATACAGCGACACCGCAGGCCACCACGCCGCCTACACCAGCACCCCCGCCACCCCGACCGGAACACCAGTCCTCGCCGCGGTCGCCGACTGGTTCACCGCCCTGGCCCACGACCTCGCCGCCACCCACCCCACCACCGAAACACCACTACCGGCCACCACCACAACGGAGCCCACCTCCCCGGCGACGTCCGGCTCCGTCCCTGAGCGGACCGGCACGGCAACCTCTCCCCCTGCCGTGCCGAGTCCTTGAACCCCTTCGGCGGAGACGGTTTCTCTGCGCCAGAGAGATCAGTTCGTTCCTCGCGGGCCGACTCCGCCGAAGGGCCCATCCACCCACCCATCCACGTCGAGGAGGTGAACCACCATGCCACACACCACATCCGCGGACACCACTCCGGCTCCAGGGGACGAATGGCGTTGGCTCGAGCCCGACTGTTCAAAAGAACTGCAGTCCGAGCCGACGCAACTGCATCCCGGGCGTACCGATACCCATCTCGCACCGCAGGCGCTGGGACAGGAGCGTCCGCGGCTCGGTATGCCGTCCGCGCGGGTGTGGATAGTCGTGGGTGCGACGGTGACTGTGGCCGCCGTCCTGGTGATCATCGGTGCACTGGTCGTTGCCGATCCCGGCGGACACGGCCTGGCTCAGACCCGGACCGCGGCCCCGCCTACGAGCAACGCCGCAGCCGCTGGCGGGGCGTGCGCAGGACTCACCGGCACCACGGTCACCGATCGAGACGGTGACACACGGACCGTTGCCGGGGTCGTGGCGTCGTTCGAAAACGCCTACTACCGGCTCAGAAACGCAGACGCGGCACTGCGGGTCGTGGCGCCGGAGGCAGGCCTGGCGGTCGATGCGCTCGCCGCCGGGATCGCCTCCATCCCGGCCGGCAGCACCTATTGCGTGGCGATCACCCCGATCGCCGGTGGTAGCGCGAACGTGCACGTGGTCGAGCAACATCCCGACCGCACCCGCACCGACTACCTGCAAGTGATCAACACCCGCCCCGACGGGCCCCGCTTGGTGATCACCAATATCCAGAAGCAGGCCGGACCATGACCGCCCTCGCCGTACACACTTACGATGAGCCCGCCGACGGACGTCTCGACCCGACGACCGTCACAGGGCCCGACCCGGAAAACCTTGCGCCGGTGAGGAATTCACCGTTACCCGTCACCGGGTCGTATCCGCCGCTGTTCGCGGTGCTCGGCGCCCACGGCGGCGCGGGCACCTCGACGCTGGCCCGGTGGTGGGCACACGCCGCCGACACCGGGCTGGCGTGGCCCGCCTCGACAGTGACCACCCAGCGGGTAGTGGTCGCGGCTCGTGACTGCATGCCCGGGCTGACTGCTGCCGCGGACCGGCTACGGGAATGGCACGCCGGGCTCACACCCCCGAGGGTGACCGTGGTCGGGCTGGTGCTCGTCCCGCCGCGGCCCGGCCGGGTTCCGCTAGCGGTGCGTCGGTACCGCAGTACGGTCGCCGCCCTGGTCGAGGGCGCGGTGTGGTCGCTCCGGTGGCACGACGAACTGCTCACCCATGAACTCGACGAGCTCGCGACCTACACGCCGAGTGATCCGCCGCCACCGCGGCGCGCCCACGTGGGCGACGCGGTCCCCGTCGACGTCTACCGGGCCGGGGCCGCGATCACCGCCCGCATCGCCGCCACCCGGCCGATCCAAGCCGATTCCACACCGAGGAGATCGTCATGACCTTGATCGTCGTCGACAGCATCGTTGTTCTAGCCCAACAGATTCCGATCACGCCGCAACCGCCTCCGGGCTCGGAGGGGCTGACCAAGGTCGTGAACTGGCTCGCCTGGGCGGTGATGCTCGCCGGCATCGCAGCACTCATCTACGCCGGCGGCAAATTCGGATGGGAACGCTGGCACGGAGGCGCTGTGGAAAGCCCCAAGATCGTGCTCGGCGCCCTCGTCGGCGGGATCATCGCCACCAGCGCCGGATCCATCATGACCCAAATTGTCGCCAAATAACCGACGCGCCAGCGAGTTTCGATGCACCGCACCTTCGTGACCGACACCGCGGAACGGTCCGACTCCAACCATCTCAACAAGTACTCGATTCTGAAACAAAGGAATTCACACCTATGCCAGTCACCGACACCTCCCCATTGGCCATGACCACCAGCGACGGGCTCACTTTGGCCGGGGATCGTTGTGGGCCAACGTTCGCCGCAGCGACCGTTGTCTATGTTCATGGGTTGCTGTGCGACGGCAGCTGGTGGCAACCGCTGACCAAGCAGGTCCACGATCGCCTCGACGGCCAGATCGCTCAAATCGTCTGGGACCAACGCGGACACGGCCGCTCAGGACGCCCCCACCGCAGCGTCGAAACCACCCTCGAGCATTTGGCCGACGATCTCGACGCCGTGCTCACCCAGGCAACCGGGTCGGTGGTGCTGGTCACGCACTCGGCCGGGTCCATGGTCGCTGCGGCCTACGCGCAGCGCTACCCGGCGCGCGCGGCCGCCCTGTCCGGGTTGGTGTTGTTCAACGCCACCGGCGAATTCCCCGAATTCCCCGCCCTGCCGAGGCATTTCACCGCTGCTGCGGCGCGGATCAAGATGCTTCGCCACGGCAGGCTCGACCTTGTCGCGGCCGCGGCCGCGTCGATGGCCGAACGACGATTCCGTCGCACGGCGCGCCGGCTGGGATCCAAGGCTCCGCTGGCGACCGGCGCCCGTCCGGGGGATCCGCGGGTGCTGACCGACCTCATGCACGCCTACCGCCACTTCTACCTCGACCCGGACGTTGTCGCCGGGTTGCGGTCGGTGCCGTCGTTCGTGGTCACCGGCGACCGCGACCGCGTCGTCCCAGCCGCCCAATCGACCCGGTTCGCCGAGAAGATCTGGGCCGACCAGCAGGTCGTGTCCGGCGCCGGGCACTCCCTGCCACGCAGCGACCCGGACACGGCCGCCGAGGTGATCGTCGCGGCTCTCGATGTCGCCTACCACGTCGATGTCGACGAGCTCTTGCTCGACCAGGACAGCGAGCTGGCCGCCGACACCGACGGTGTGCCATGAGCGCCAGCACCCGTCTGGACCCGAAAGTTCTCGCCCCGCTGACCCAGCTGCTGGGATGGCTGGCCTGGCTGGTGCTGCTGCTGGCGATCGCCCGCACCATCTGGATCGGCTGGCAGCTGGCATGGCGGCTGCACCGCGAGGAAGCGGTCGAAGGACTCGCCGGCGCCCTGCTCGCCGCCGTCCTCATCGGCTCCGCCAGCGGCATCGCCGCCGCCCTGTTCCCCACCCACTGAACCCATACCCCTTGGGAGACACCAGTGAACCCACACACCACCCACCACGCCGGCCTCACCGCACTGATCGGGCTGCTCGGCATCGCCACGCTCACCTGCTGCACCGGCCCTGGCGACCACACCCACCCGCCCACGACCTCATCGCTGCCAGCGGACATCCACGCCGCACCCATCAACACGACAACCACCGTCTACCAAGCCATCTCGCTCCCAATGGCCGACCAAGGCCCCCACACCGTGACCGGCGCGGTCGCCGCAGGATTCACACACACCCCCGCCGGGGCGGCGCTGGCCGCCATCCACGCGCTCGTCCGGATCTCCGTGGCGCCCGACGATCAATGGGCCCTCGTCGGTCAACAAATGCTCGCCGCCGGCGCGGAGCGCGATGACTGGGCCGTTCGCGGGCGCCCA
>NZ_LZMK01000201.1:0-1145 GCF_001665865.1 Nocardia sp. 852002-20019_SCH5090214
TTGGCGGCACCGTCCAAGGCGCCTCCCAGCTCAGAGCCCACGCCGGTCACCGCACCCGCCGCACCGGACAACCCCGCCCCCAAGTCACCCGCCGCATTCAGCGCACCACCAAGGCCGGCACCCGCATCGGCAACACCGCCCAGCGCGCCTCCCAGTCCTGCACCGGCATTCGCCGCGCCGCCCAACGCGCCACCGAGTTCGGAGCCCACCCCGCTCGCAGCACCCGCGGCACCGGACAGCCCCGCACCCAAGTCACCCGCCGCATTCAGCGCACCACCCACACCCGCACCGGCATTCGCCGCACCACTCAGCGCACCTCCCAGACCAGCACCCGCGTTGGCGGCACCGTCCAAGGCGCCTCCCAGCTCAGAGCCCACGCCGGTCACCGCACCCGCCGCACCGGACAACCCCGCGCCCAGGTCACCGGCCGCATTCAGCGCACCGCCGAGACCCGCTCCCGCATCGGCAACACCGCCCAGCGCGCCACCGAGACCGGCACCGGCGTTGGCCGCACCGCCCAACGCGCCACCGAGTTCGGAGCCCACCCCGGTCGCGGCGCCCGCCGCACCGGACAGCCCCGCACCCAAGTCACCCGCCGCATTCAGCGCACCACCCAGCGCACCGCCGAGACCCGTACCGGCCTCCGCCGCGCCGCCGAGCGCACCACCGAGACCCGCTCCCGCGTTGGCAACACCGCCCAGCGCGCCACCGAGACCGGCACCGGCGTTGGCCGCACCGCCCAACGCGCCACCGAGTTCGGAGCCCACCCCGGTCGCGGCGCCCGCCGCACCGGACAGCCCCGCACCCAGGTCACCCGCCGCATTCAGCGCACCGCCCAGCGCACCGCCGAGGCCCGCGCCCGCTGCTGCCGCACCGCCCAGGGCGGTCCCGAGGCCGGCACCGGCTTCCGCCGCGCCCCCCAGGGCACCGCCGAGGCCCGCGCCCAGACCGGTTTCGAGTCCGGTGCCGAGTTCACCTCCGGCGTTCAGGGCACCTCCGAGGGCTGCGCCGAGGCCGGCACCGGCTTCGGCCGCACCCCCGAGCGCTCCGTTGAGTTCGGTTCCCAAGCCCGCGCCGGCTTCGGCCGCGCCGCTCAGCGCTCCGCCGAGCCCGGCGCCGAGGCCGGAGATGCCGGCGCCGAGATC
>NZ_LZMK01000202.1:0-9891 GCF_001665865.1 Nocardia sp. 852002-20019_SCH5090214
CGTCGCGTAGGGCGAGGCTGGCGGCGGCTTCGTGGGGGTCGGCGAAGCGGACGACGTCGGTCATGGTGACGGTGTTGGTGGTGGTGAGGTCGGTGGCGGTGCCGCCGGGGTCGATGGAGGGGAGTTGGGCGGTGTCGCCGAGGCAGCGGATGGTGGCGTCGCGGTGGGTGAGGAATTCGAACAGGCGTAGTCGTTTGTCGTCGCCGAGTTTCACGTGCTCGTCGATGACGACCAACGTGCGGGCGTCGAGTTGCAGCAGCCATTCCGGAAGCGCTGGCGGGTACGCGGAATCGGTGATCGGCTGAGCGCCGGAGGCGTGTTGGTCGAGGATGTGGAGGAGGCGGTCGACGGTTTCGACTCGGATGCCGGTGGTTTCGGCGAGGACCGCGGCTGCGGCGGCGGTGGGGGCGAGGCCGAGGACGGTGCCGCCGGAGGTGTGCCAGGCGTTGATGAGCACGCGCATGGCGGTGGTTTTCCCGGTGCCGGCGGGCGCATTCGCGACGGCGATCCGCAGGGGTGAGGACGCGAATTCGGTGACGACGGCGATCTGCCCAGGATTTAACTGCCGGCCGTTATTGGCGGGGTCGGTGTTGTAGGCGTGGATCGCATCGGCGATGACATCGGCCGCGAGGGTGCGGGCGCCGGGTTGTACGGAGAGGTCTAGCAGGCGTTGTTCGGTGCCGAGTCGGCGAGCGGAGGTGTAGGTCTGACTTCCGGGAACCGTGTAGACGCTGGTGCCGTCGCGACGTTGAAAGATCGTCGGCGGGTGCTGGAGGACGGGTTCGGCGGTGATGTCCGGGTCGCCGCGGGCGAGGGATCGTGTGGGCGATAGTGCTTCGCGGACGACGGTTTCGACCACGTTCGGCCATTCGGTCGGGTGGATGTGGCCGCGGGTTTGGCGTTCGGTTTCGGCGCGGATGTGATGGTGTTGCCACGCCGAACGCTGCCCGGAAACGACGGTGACTACCTCGTCGGCGGCGCGGGAAATCCACGCCTCATCGACTGTCGGGCGAGAGTGTTCGCTGCGATTGAGCGCCGAAGTGACAGTGGCTTCGACTGCCTTCGGCCCGCCCAGCAGTGTCGCGGCTTCGCTGTGCCAGTCGTGGCGTTGTTCGGCGTAGGAGCGGGAGAGATGTTTGGCCGGGCGGGTTTCCAGGGTGGCGCGCTCGGCGAGAGCGAATAACTCTTTCGGGGTCGGTTCGCGCCCGAGCTGCTGTTGGAATGACACCGCGAGGGTGCCGAGCCGGTGGGTGATGGCGGCGTCGCGACGTGACCAATGGCGGATCAACTCGGCTGGGATACCGATGATTTCGCGGATGGGTCGTTTGTTCGGTGTGGCTGCGGGGCGGTCGGTGAATCCGATGCCGAGGCTCGTTTCGAGGTGGTGTTCGAGGCGGGTGTTGTAGATCTCGCTGACGACAACGAGGTTGCGATAAACGTGGCTCGCGTCCAGAGTCCGCCACTTCCCGTCGAGGGTGCGTACCCGGTTGGCGATGAGCATGTGAGTATGCAGATCGGGGTCGCCGGAGCGTGATTCGCGGTGGGTGAAGCGTGCGGCGATCAGTCCTTCGACGTCGACTTGCCGCACCCCTCCGGTGCCGAGGCGGGTGTAGGTGGCGTTGTTTTCCAGCCACGCGATGGCGTCGTCGACGGCGGCATTGTGAGCGGCCTGGATCGCGTCAGCTATCGGTTTGGGGGCGATGGCCCACAGCGTGGAGACGCTCTTCACGGGGGAGAAGGTGATGTCGAACCCGGCTACCGCTGCCGATTGGGGCCGCGAGATGCGGGCGACGAACCCGGACAGTTCGCGATCGTCGAGCGGTGCGCGGTCGTAATTCTCCACAAACATCGCCATGGCGACCTCGGTCCGAATCCGGGCGCGGGTGTCTTCATCGATCGCGGCGTTGGCGTCGAGACCGCGGGAAAGGTTGTGTTCCCGATATGCCTGGGCGCATCGGGTGCGGAATGGGTTGTCGCCGTGACGTGCCGGAAAGGCTTTGCCCAGTCGACTGGCCTGTTGCGCGGCGCGGACAGCGTCTTTGGGCTTGGCGCCTTTGGCGATCGCTTCGGTCACGACCTGGTACTCGATGGCGGTGGCGTTGGGGTGTCGGCCGTCCCCGAACAGGCACCGCATCTGGTCCTCGGTGACCTGATCGCCGGCTGAGATGTCGAGGGCGGCAAGGCCGGTGCCGTGCCAGGTGCCGGGTGCTTCGCCGCGTGTGGAGTAGTAGTCGGCGAGGCTGGATGTGCCGAGGTCGGTGGCGTCGGCGGCGGCTACCTGGCGTTGGTAGTACAGGTAGCTGGTACCGGCGAGGATTTTGTGCAGCGTCGCTGTCACGTATCCATCAGACACCCAACGACATTCGGAATGCGAGGGCTGGAAGGGACTCTGTTTTTATCAATTTGCGCCGTTTCCCCAGGTCGTCAGGAAATTCTCAGCCAGAGTGCAAGAGGTCTGCGATGGTGATGTGTGAACGTGGGTGTGAGAGTGGGGTGTTGAGGTGATATGTGGATGTGAGTGTGTGAGGGGCGTTGTGGTGGGGAGGAGTTGTGGTGGTGGAGAGTATGGAGGGGTGGTGTTTGGGGAGTAGCTGGTTGTTGGCATGCTGTGTCGACCGGGGCACGGAAAATCGAGCCTTGGCATTCGCGCGCTACAACGATCAGGCGAGAAGCAGGTTGTTGCCGGGTTATTCGTGGGGGAGTTCGCCGGTGACGATGTGGTCGGCGAGGTTGAGTCCTTCGCGGACCAGGCGGGCGAGATGTCCGTCGCGGATGCGGTAGATGATGCGGCGGCCTTCGCGGCGAGTGTCGACCATTCCGGTGAAGCGGAGTTTGGCCAGGTGCTGGCTGACCGCGGTGCGGGAGCCGCCGCAGGCTTCGGTGAGGGCGGTGACGTCGGCTTCGTCGTCGGCGAGTAGCCACAGCAGGTGGAGCCGGGTGGGGTCGGCGAGCATCCGGAATACCGATGTCGCGGCGTCGAGGTGCGCGGGGTCGGGCTGGACGGGGTGGACCAGGCTGGGTGGCAGTGAGTCGGCCGCGGGTGTGGTTTCACCGGTCATGGGGTTCACCGACTTCCTACCGTCGCCATCTGCGCGCCTGATGGGATGCGGGCCGGCCACATTCGGGCGGCGATTATTGCGGCCAGTGTAGCCAGTACCTCGGTTACGGTATGTGGTCCCGATTCAGCTACACGGAGCAACTCCCACCACGGCTGACCTTGCGATTGCACCACACAACGCAACTGGTTCAGGTCCGCGAGAGTTCGGCCGCGGCGCATTCGCGCGGTGGCGGGATTGGCGCCGCCTTCATGAATAGCTGAGCGGCGCAGTCGCCCGCCGCTCGGTGCACGACAGTCGATGCGCAGCTTGACTGCCTGCCGGTATCGTGGCGTAGGCGAGGAGCTGGCTGGTCTCTGAAATAGACCTGTCAGGAGTTGTCGTGGCAAAGGAACGCTCGTCCTCATTCCCCGCGCGTCTGTGTGCCGTCGTTGCGCGGCGCCCTCATCCGAGCGGTCGAAACCGGACCTCGATCTCCATGATCGACCGACCACCCGCTGGATTGGCTAATTCTCAGCGAACATATCTCGCTTGATCTTGGTCGCAATCCGATGTCTTCTGATGCGGAGTATCCGGCCAGGCCGATCCGGCGATGGGTGACCACCAACGCAGCCGCTGCGCACATTCAGGTGCACCCGGAAGTCCTTCGGCGCTGGAACCGGCAACGAGACAGATATCCGTGGCTGCCCAAGCCCAAGCGTGTGGGAAAGGACTTTCGTTGGGATCTCGATGCTTTGGATGCGGCGCTGGATGCGCTCGACGAGGATTGAGACCGGCTGATCGGATCCGGAGGTGACGCGAGGGAGGCCGGCGCGGGCGATCGGGGTTCCGGGTTCGCCGATGCTGACGGAGTTGTCGCCGGGGCATTGGTGTGCTCGGCTTCTGGTGCGCGATGCATCGGGCCGGCGGCGTGACCTCAGGCGGGTGTCTCCAGTGCGGCTCGATGCGCGTGGCCGGAAGATTCCCGACCGCAACGGTTCTCGGGCGCTGGATGAAGTTATGGCCGCGGCGGCCATGATCCGGGTCGACCTCGGTGGCGAGTTGTCGGAGTCGACGACCGTTCGCAAGCTGTGGCTGCTGTATCGCGCGTATCTGGAGGAGCAGGGGCGTGCGCCGGGGACGCTCGAGCGGTACGACGTGGTGGCGGAGTTGTTCAACACCGCGTTCGGTGAGCGAAGATTGCTCGAGGTCACGACGTCGTCGGTCGAGGCGTTCCTGAAAAGCCTTGGCGCGGCCAAGGGGCCGTCGTCGATGCGGACCGGGCGCAATGTGCTGTCGGGGATGTTCCGCTACGCCGTCCGCAAGGACGCGCTCAGCGTCAACCCTGTCCGAGAGTCGCAGCTGACGAAGAACATCGAAGCCAAAGGCCGCACCGGCGGCGCCCGCGACATCACCATCGAGGAGCTGCGGTTCATGCTCTCGGCGGTGCGGACCTCGCGGCTGCCGTGCCCGCGGAAGCTGTCTCGCGCGGAACGCAATCGCGGGACTCCGGTGAAGTCCTACACAGCGCCGACGGTCGCGGACTACTGCGAGAGCACCGACCTGGCCGATTGGGTGACCCTGCTCGCGGCAACCGGCCTGCGCCGAAGCCAAACCTTGGGCCTGCTCTGGTCGGACATCGATCTCGATGACTGCACCCTGCGCGTGAGCGGCAAGGTCGTCCGCGTGAAGGGCCAAGGCTTGGTGCGAGTGGAGAAGGACGACGATCCGAAGAACCGTCGCGGAGTGATCGCGCTGCCGGAGTTCGCGGTGGAGATGTTGCGCCGCCGCAAGGTCGCGCTGGCCGCCCGCAGACTCGCGTCACCGCCGGATCCGAATGCGACGGTCTTGGATCTGGTCTTCCCGTCGACGGTCTGGACGCTGCGCGATCCGCAGAATGTCGGCCACGAGTGGCAGCGAGTCCGCGATGCCCTGGGCATCCCGGAGGACGTCACCGCCCACAGCTTTCGCGGCGCGGTCGCCACGATCCTCGACGACGCGGGTCTGTCGGCACGAGTCACCGCCGACGTTCTGATGCACGTCGACCCAGCCATGACCCAACGCCACTACATGGCCCGAGGCCGCGCCCACAGAGCAGCTGCCGATGCGCTGGATCGAGCCGTCAGCGGACAGTTCTGACGCACCACGCGCAGCGAATTAGTTGGGACTTTGTTGGAAGATCTGACCAACGAGGTAGGTATTCGGGCGGAAGAAACCCGCCCTGACCTGCGATCAAAGTGGGCCTAACGCTCCACAACCCGAACTCGCTGACAGTCGAAGTGCCCGCGGCTCGGATCAGGCCAGTAGGCATTCGACAGATTGAACCACGGCGTGACCGCGACGACCGGAATACGCCGTGTCGGCCCGCACGGTGAGGGGACGTGGTGCGCCGGCGTGGATCATGATCGACCTGCTTCGCGTGCAACCGGTACCGCTGCCAGCGCCGCGTTCGCCACGGTGTCGGCGGTAGTGGAAAGGACGACCTGCAGGATGACGACGATGCCGTGCACACTGCACACGTACATTGTGTTGAACAGCTCGAACCGATAGGGGTCCAAGGGAATTCGATGACTGCCGAGCTGGAGGTGCCGAGTAGAGGGTGACCATCCGGTGGGGTCGTAGACGACCCGCCGCACCGGTCCCAGGTGCGGCCGGAGAACGGTGAGCAGTCCCGGAAGTTCGGCGGCGAGGTCCTGCGTGCGAGGCCACCAGACACCGTCGACACGGCCGGTCCCGTCGCCGCGCGGACGCAAACGCAATCGTGGTGTATAGAGCGGGAGGCGACGAGTTGGTGCGGGGTGCGAGCTCGTCGAGCGTGGCGTCATGAGACGCTCCTGTCACAGCCTCCGCGAGGGGCCGGAATTCGAATCGGAGACGACGCGACCTTGGCTGGTCGGCATGCGAGGTGCCTCCGGATATTGCCCAGCCTACTCGCTGATACCTGTCGCCGACCTGCGTGAATGGAATCGGGAGTGGTGCATGCTGGACTGTCCGTGTCGGATTCGGCGCTTGCGCTGATCACGATCGGCGAAGTGAGTTGGCTTGGCCGGAGTTTCGGGTCAAGGCATGGGGGCGTTCCACGTCGTGCGGGTGCCGGGCCCGTGGGGGCCGGGCCGCGTGGCGGGGCAGTGATCGAAGTGGCCGCCTGCGTTCCGGGCGCGGGCGGCCAGGTTGGACAGGCCGCTGGGGCTGAGGTCGGACGGGATACCGGTGCCGTTGTCTTCGACGGTGATGGTGAGGGCGTCGTCGATGATGACGGTGATGGTCAGGATGTCGGCGTGGGAATGGCGCACAGCGTTGCTGATGGTTTCCTGGACGACGGCTTCGGTGTGATCGGCCAATTCGGCGGGTACCGCGTCCAGTGGCCCGGAGAACTGGGTCATGACCTGCATGTCGGAGTGCTCGGTCTGCTGGCGCACAATGTCGATGAGGCGCTGGCGCAGCCGGGTGCGGTGCGGGCCGGCGTGCAGGTCGTAGACGCTGCTACGGATGTCGGTGATCACCTCTTGTAGGTCGTCCACCGCGTCGCAGAGTTGCCGGCGCACGTCGGCGTGGTGGGTGCGCCCGATGGCACCTTGTAGCGACAGCCCGATAGCGAAGACCCGCTGGATGACGTGATCGTGCAGGTCGCGGGCGATACGATCGCGGTCGGCGAACACGTCCAGTTCCCGCAGCCGCTGCTGGGCCCGGGCCAGGTGCAACGCCAGCGCGGCCTGCCCGGTGAACCTCCCGCACCACTCGGCCATCTCGCTGGGATAGGGCGGTTGTCCGCCGCCGCGGGTGGCAGCCACCACACCGAGAGCGGTGGCGCCGGTGTGCAACGGCAGCACCAGGACCGGACCATCCCCGAACAGGGCGATCTCGCCGGCAGCGGGCATGGTGACAGAGGCGCTGCCGCGGAACGCCTCGGCCACCGGGCCGGTGACCGGGATCCGCCGCCCATGTTGCGCGCCTGCTCCTGCCCATTGTGTGATGACCAGTTCGGTGACCTCGTCGGCGGGGACGTCGGAGTCCGGGCTGGTCGCCACCCACACCCGGTCGGAATCCGTTAGCTCGCGTACCCGCTCGACGACGCGGCACAGCACCGTGTCCGGGTTGGTGGCGGCCAAGAATTCGGTGGTCAGCTCCGATGTCGCCGAGGTCCACCGGCAACGCAGCTGCGCGGACTCGAACAGCCGCGCTGATACGGCGGGGAATATCGGCCGCAGATCGGTCACAGACGTCTTCGCGGGCGCGCTGTCCTCGCGGCCGAACAATTCGGGCCGGACGGTATGGGCGTTGCTCATGGTTGTGTGTCCCAATCGCTGTCGAATGCGGGTCGCGGGACGGGGTTGCCGGGCGGGGCGAGCAGGTCCTGGATCCGGGAGACGTCGCCGGGCATCGCCGCGGTCGCCAGGATCGCGTGCGCGGTTGCCGAGTCGGTGTGCGGAGGTACGACCAGTAAGCCGATCCTGGCGCCGGCGATGCCGATCACGTCGAGGGTGTGTGATGGTTTACGACGGAATCCGTTGAGCCGCACCCATGTTCCGCCGGATCGGAATCCGGGTGGCGCGCCGGTCCAGTCGCCGGGGTGATAGATCACGCCGTGCACCGCCTCGACCAGAGGCTCCACCACAACGAGCAGGGACGGCAATTCGGCGCTGAGGTTCTCACCGTAAGGCCACCATGCGCCGTCGAACCAGCCGGTGTGCGGGGGCTCGGTGTGCATCCGGGCCCGCAGTGGCCCGATGCGACCCGAACTGTCGGGCGCGGGATCGGGTTGCCCAGCGGTCATGACCCGGGACGTCCTGTCGGCCGCTTCATACCCACACTCCTGACTCTGCCTCGCGGGGCACGGCTTGCGGGAACCCGGCGCGGCTGCGAGCACCACCGACACTTTTAGGCGCGATCGGCGAACGGCCCAGCCGGGGTTTACAATTCATGACGGTCACTACTGGACCGGGACAGTCGAGGCAGGAGCCCCCGCCGCCGCGAGCGCGGACCGTGCCAGGAGGGGGTCGGTGCCCGAGGCGATGGCTTGCAGCACGATCACGGTACCGTCGGCTCCGCACAGGTACATGGTGCCGAACAGTTCGAACGGATACCGGTCCAGCCGTATGTCGCGGTCGGCCAGCAGAAAGTGCCCGCCACCGGTCGGTAACCATGCGCGCGGATCGTAGACGATGCGCCCTATCGGCCCTGCTCGCGCACGGAATGCGGTGATCAGTCCCGGAATTTCGGCCACCAGGTTGTTCGATCGGGGCCACCAGGTCGCATCGACGTAGCCGCTCGCCTCGGTGTCCGGACGCAGACGTACCCGGGGAGCGTCATCGCGCGTGCGCCCACGCGCCGCCGAAGGCACGTTCATCAATAATGGCGTCATCGGACGCTCCTGCCGCGACCTCGGGAAAGGGCGCATGTCGAATTCGGGAACGGCGCTACCTCTGCTGGTCAGCGCCCTGATTGCCGCCGAATAACCTCGAGCGTACACCCCAGACACGCCGCTCGTGGCGCCAGCGGAAGCGGTGGACTGCCCGCACCGCGGCGAGAAGGCCCGGCCGCGAGTGAGCGGGAGGCCCGACAAAGGCGACCGCGCCAGCTGCTTATTTGAACTGGCGCGCTCTCGGCACTGCGGCCTCCCGGGAGACGCGGTTACCTGCGTTCGGCTTACCCATACTCACGTCACTCAACCGGGGAATCGGCGTGGATTACGGCTACAACGCGTCGGCCACCATAAACGTCGTGCCCGGCGAAGCAAGCGCCGGTGACAGGTCCGCTCGATGGCGCTTGGCACGACATCGAAATCAGCGGCGAATCGGTGACGGTCCGGTTACTACGCCCATAACGCTGTTAACCCCGGCACCCCGGTGCGATGCTGTAGATGTCGCCGATCTTACGACGCGGTCCGGCCGCCTTCTGCCGTCCGGATATCGATTGGCACGCGTCCAGGCGAGTTTCGGCGCTTTCTGCGCGGTCATCGGCTCGGCGGTCCGGCCCGTGGCCCGCGCTCGCCGCCGGCACCGGGTATTTCACGAGACGAACGGTGTGAGATGAAGGACGAACTGTGTGCCGACAACGGTGCTCCGACCACCAGCGCTGCAGAGTTGACCACCTTGCTGCAAGAGACTGCGAACGGCAACACCGATTCCTTCGCTGAGTTCTATCAATCGACCAGATCCAGGTTGCTCGCCCGGCTGACCTTCATCCTGCGCAGCCCGGTTTTGGCCGAGGAAGTCAGCCAAGAGGTGTATCTGCACGTCTGGATCGCGGCCGGGAACTACGATGCCGACCGCGGGAGCCCAATGACGTGGCTGATGATGTTCGCTCATCGCCGCGCTGTCGACCGGGTGCGCGCGGAGCAATCACTGGCCGACCGCGAACGCGTTTTCGGTAACACACAGTTCCCGCCCGACCGCGATGTCGTGTACGACGAGGTCGGCCAGCGTTTCGTCGAACGGGCTGTTGCCCGGGAGGTACACAAACTCCGCAGCCGCCAGCGCGAAGCGGTCGTGCTGGCCTTCTACGGTGACCGCACCTATGCTCAGGTCGCCGTGGACCTGGGCATCTCGGTCCCTACCGCTAAATCGCGGATTCGAGCCGGACTGATAACTCTCGGCCGACGCCTGTCATCGAGCTTGTACGACCTCCCGTAAAAGTCGACCTGACGACAAACTCCGAGGCTGATCGGTGAAATTCGTTGAGAAACCGATACTTTCGACGGGATACGCCGACTCGGTCGTCTGCTGCCGCAGAGTCGAGACAGTCACCCCTTCTCTCCGCTGCCGGCGGTGGCATCGAGGGCAGTGGCACCCTCGCCAGGCTTCGGCAGGGTGGCCGTAAGGCCGGCCAGCAGGATGTCGAGCCCGCGTTCCAACTC
>NZ_LZMK01000203.1:0-612 GCF_001665865.1 Nocardia sp. 852002-20019_SCH5090214
TACCTGCTTGCCTACTTCGACGCCACCTTCAGCCAGCCTGGCACCGACATTGCTCAAACGATCGCCAGGCTCGCTCAGCCGGAGATGCTTCCTCACCCGTGAAGCACCCGCCGGTTACTCGCCGCCGAATGCGGCGCTGGTGGTGGCGTCGAAGTAGGCAAGCAGGTAAGCCCGTTGCAGGTCGATCGAACGGGCCGTGTCGATTGTGCCGACTGCTTCGGCCTTCTTGGCGGGCTCGAGCAGGCCGGCCGTGGTCAGTTGCGGCAGGATGATCTGCTGGTCGCACAGCGACATGTGCTGGGTTCCTGCGATGCGCAGGGGGATCTTCACCCCGGTGTTGGTTGCCCAGCGCGGTTCCCAGCCCGGATTGCCGAACCAGGGCGAGGTGTCGCTGGCCAGCATCAGCAGCGGCCGGTCGAGACCGTCCGCGGCGACAGAGCCCAGGATCGGGCCGTCCAGATCGACGCCGGCACGGACACGGTGGTCGTCGTGCATCGTTTGCACGGTTGTCGACCCGCCTAGCGAGTGACCGAACATTCCGACTTTCGACAGGTCGAGGTCCTCGGCGAGGTGCGGTGGGAGTCCAGCGCGTCCCGGCTGTTCGGTGGCCGA
>NZ_LZMK01000204.1:0-908 GCF_001665865.1 Nocardia sp. 852002-20019_SCH5090214
GCGGCGATCTCTTTGGCCTGCTCAGCGAATTTCGCGCTGACGGCCTTACGGACCACGGCGTCCATCAGCTCGCTCAGCTCGGCGGCCGGGATGATCTGCGCGGCAGCCGATCCGGCCGGGGCAGCGCCGTTGGTGGGGGTGGTGGTGTCGCTCATGCTGCGTTGTCCTCCTCGTCAGACGGCACGGCACGCAGGCGCGGGCCAGCCGTGGTGGTGCCGGATTGGGTGGGTGCGTGTGCGGCGATCGATTCGCGGATGAGGTCGGCGTCGGCGCGTTCCATCCACGGCGTGGTCCGCACGAGAGTCGAGCGGTGACCGGAGGTGAACACCAGCGCCCGCCCACGGGGCATGGCCGCGATATCGCTGGCGGTGAGAGTGGCCTCGGTGGTCAGCGAGGTCGACTCGGTGCCCGAGTCCGCCCGCCGGCCGCGCGAGACGCTGGTGACCAGCTCGCGGTGATCACCGACGATGCGGGAGCGGGCCTGCAGGAAGTCCTCGTCGTCCAATCCGCTGCCGAGGACCTTGATGTTGGCCGCCGACCACAGCGCCTTCATGCCCGCTTCGCCCCAGCAGCCCACGCCCTGAGCCCAGGACTGCAGAATGGTCATGACGACGATGCCGCGAGATCCGAAGTGGCTGTACTGCTTCGGCAGATCGCGCCAGCGCACGACATTGGCGGCCTCGTCGAGCACGAGCAGCATCGGTGTCGGCATCCGGCCACCGGCACGTACGCCGTCGGCCTCGCCCGCTGCCGCGACCGCCGACGTGAACGCGCTCACGAGCGCTCCGCCGGAGGCTTTGCCCTCTTTCGACAGCAGATACAGGGTGTCGGTGCTGGTGACGAAGTGGTCGACGTTGAACGACCACCGGGGCCGCTCACCCTTCGACGGCGGGCACACCCACTGCCGC
>NZ_LZMK01000205.1:0-612 GCF_001665865.1 Nocardia sp. 852002-20019_SCH5090214
TACCTGCTTGCCTACTTCGACGCCACCTTCAGCCAGCCTGGCACCGACATTGCTCAAACGATCGCCAGGCTCGCTCAGCCGGAGATGCTTCCTCACCCGTGAAGCACCCGCCGGTTACTCGCCGCCGAATGCGGCGCTGGTGGTGGCGGCGAAGTAGGCAAGCAGGTAAGCCCGTTGCAGGTCGATCGAACGGGCCGTGTCGATTGTGCCGACTGCTTCGGCCTTCTTGGCGGGCTCGAGCAGGCCGGCCGTGGTCAGTTGCGGCAGGATGATCTGCTGGTCGCACAGCGACATGTGCTGGGTTCCTGCGATGCGCAGGGGGATCTTCACCCCAGTGTTGGTTGCCCAGCGCGGTTCCCAGCCCGGATTGCCGAACCAGGGCGAGGTGTCGCTGGCCAGCATCAGCAGCGGCCGGTCGAGACCGTCCGCGGCGACAGAGCCCAGGATCGGGCCGTCCAGATCGACGCCGGCACGGACACGGTGGTCGTCGTGCATCGTTTGCACGGTTGTCGACCCGCCTAGCGAGTGACCGAACATTCCGACTTTCGACAGGTCGAGGTCCTCGGCGAGGTGCGGTGGGAGTCCAGCGCGTCCCGGCTGTTCGGTGGCAGA
>NZ_LZMK01000206.1:0-676 GCF_001665865.1 Nocardia sp. 852002-20019_SCH5090214
TACGCGATGTAGAGCCGGTCGCGGGACTGCGGCACCGGCAGGCAGGTGCGCGGCAGCACGTGCGCGGAATTCAGGGCGATGACCCGGGTCTCGTAACCGAGGTCCTGGATCTCGCGCAGCCACCGATGCCGGTCGTCCCACTTCCAGCACTGCACGACGTTTTCCATCACCCCGGCCAGCACCGGCTTGCCGCGCGCGGCCATCGCACGCAGATACCGGGGAATCTGCTCGACCAGCGCCCGGCTGCGCCCGGACGCCGGATCCTCGACGATGCCGAGTTCCTCGTCGAACCGGTACTGGTTGCTCTGGTCGAAGTAGCGTTTCTGTCCCTTCGCGTCCGTCCATTCCGGGCACGCCGGGCTCGCCCAGAACATCTCGGTCGCGGGCAGCCGCGTCAGATCGATCTCCCTGACGTCGCCGGGCGGAAGATGTTCCACCGTGGGGAAATTCAGCTCGTGCACCGCCACACAGACCGGGTTGTGGTTGGCCGCGATCCGGCCCGTGAGACCGGGCACCGCCCGCCAGCCGAGGTAATCGCCCCCGTATCCGGCGAAGAAGACCGTCGATGTGAGGCTCATCGCGCGTCCCCGGGGATGTGTGCGGTCCAGCCGTCGATGACCTCGACCATCCGGTCCTGCCACTGCGCGGTCGTAACCTCGACCGCGCGGGCGCGGCG
>NZ_LZMK01000207.1:0-905 GCF_001665865.1 Nocardia sp. 852002-20019_SCH5090214
CGTCGTCGTCTGTTCCGGTGGTTTCTCCGTCTGCGCCACCGGGTCCGGCTCCGGCCGGGTCGGGTGCGGGTGTGGTGTCGGGGCCGGGTACGCCCGCGGTATCGGTGGCGCCCGGATCCGCTGAGGCGCCCCCGGCCGCGGGCGCCGCCGCACCACCACCGCCACCGGCCACCGACCGGGCGAGCCTGGAACCCGAACGCGAGCCCAGCCTGATCCCCGGCATCGACGACCAAACCCTGGCACAGGTCGCGCCCGCCGCCATGATGGGCGGCGCCATGGCACTGTCCATGCTGCCCATGCTCGCCTCCGCCCTGTCCGGCCTCGCCGGCGGAAACGGCGGCGGCGGCGCCGGTAGTGGTGGTGGAAACGGTTCCGGCGCAACCACAACCGGCGACGGCAGCGACGCCGGCCTGTCCCCCCAAGCCCAGAAAGCCATCGCCGCACTCAAAAAACTCGCCGCCGCCTACGGCGACGAAAACAGCGACGACCCCGACGTCCAGAAACTCCGCAAAGAACTCGGCACCACCACCGGCAGCACCGACGGCACCGGCACCACCGCAGGCGCCGTCAAAGCCCGCCAACTGTTCCAACGCAACGCCGCCACCGCCTTCAACACCCTCGACAACGACCTCTACAACTACATCTACTCCCACGCCGGCAAACACAAAGTCGACAAAACCGCCGTCCGTCAACTCCTGCGCGACGTCGACGCCGCCCTCGCCGAACTAGGACCCACCGCCTACACCAAAGCCGGACAACAAAAAGTCCACCAAATCCTCACCATCGCCCTCAAAAAAGCCCAAGCCATCGTCTCCGGCGGCAACACCAACTCCACCGAAACCGCCACCGAAATCGACCGCCTCACCAACCAATACCTCTACAACATCTACGGCAAAAAATACCCG
>NZ_LZMK01000208.1:0-9676 GCF_001665865.1 Nocardia sp. 852002-20019_SCH5090214
CGCTGTCGCGTTCTGGCAACGAGCACGAAAACACTTCGCCGCCAACGGGATCACTGTCAAACGAGTCCTCACCGACAACGGCGCCTGCTACATCTCCCAGCTGTGGCGATCCGAGCTGGCCGGCAACGGGATCACGCATAAACGAACCCGGCCCTACCGGCCACAGACCAACGGCAAGGTCGAACGGTTCAACCGCACCCTGCTCGAGGAATGGGCCTACGCCCGCCCCTACCGGTCCGAAACCGAACGCCGCGCCGCGTTCACCACCTGGCTCCACACCTACAATCACCACCGCGGCCACACAGCACTCGGTGGACACCCACCAGCCAGCCGCGTTCCTAACCTCTCAGGTCAGTACACCTAGTCCGCGCGCCCGAACCGACAACCGAGCAAAGGGAGCCGGGTAGGAGCCGACAACAGCCCCTCCCCAGGTGTCCCCCACGCGGGCTTGGGGCTGCCCCAGCACCGAAGGTCGGCAGAGTCGAACCCGCCGCGTCCGATCCGGGTCACCGGGCCACACCAGTCCGTTACCCACCGTGCGGGGGAGATTAGGGGCTGTTCTGCCGCGTGTGCTGCGACACTAGCCGTGCTTCCGAGTCGGGGTCCCGCACACCGCAACGAGCGGGACGGCTGTAACCCCGGCTCCGCGGCATGCGATGAACAGTCGCCCCGGCACCCGGTGGGGCAAGCTGTGAGACCTCGAGAGAGTGAGAGATCAGGGTCGATGGTCGTACGAATCTACAGCCATCCTTCCCAATACCCCGATCCGCTGACGCCGCTTAGCTTTTCGCCGATGCGCGGCAGTCAAAGCTTCGAAACATCATCAGTGTCGGTACCGTGCGTTAGCCTCCTGAGAGGACTCTCACTTCGCACGTCCCAGTGCGGGGGTACTCCTCACCAGGCCCTTCCCGGGTCACCACCCTTTGACGAGCAAGGACACCCCATCTGATGGCAGTGACTCAGCAGGAGATCGAGAACCGGTTGTGGGACGCCGCTGACGAGCTGCGCGTGGCGATGCCCGAAGCGCAGTATTCCTCGGTCGTCTTCCCGCTGATGTTCTGGAAGTACCTGTCCGATACCTGGGAGCATCACCATCAGGAGTTCCTGGAGGAGAACCGGGGCTTGGAAGACCTGTCCGACGGGGAGGCTCGCGAGATCGAGTACCGCGACTACCAGTCGTTCGAGATCCCGAATATCCACCCGGGCACCGTCCACGAGCGCCGCGCCTCGTGGTCATCGATCCTCGCCACCATTACCCAGCCGGGTCTCGGCCAGCGGGTTCGTGCTTCCCTGCAAGCCATCGAGACGGCCAACCCCGACAAGTTCTCCCGGCTGTTCGGATCCATGACCTGGACCTCCGAAGAGGTGTTGCGCAGTGAGGTGTTGGCAGCGGTCATGCGGGCGATGGACCGCGTCCCGAAGATGCACGAGGGCAACATGTCCCACGACGTGCTCGGTGGAGCGTACGAGTACCTGCTGAAGCGGTTCTCCGATGGGTCCGGCACCCGCGCCGGCCAGTTCTTCACCCCTCGTGAAGTCGTGGAGCTGCTCGTCGAACTCCTCGATCCCAAAGGGTTTGAATCAGTGTACGACCCAACCTGCGGGTCGGGCGGCATGCTCATCGCTTCTGCGAACCTCCTGAAAGCCCACGGCGGGCGGGGTTACACGCTCCGCTTGTACGGGCAGGAGTCTGTTCTGGACACAGCAGGCGTGGCACGCATGAATCTTTTCATGCACAACCTCACCCAGTTCCAGATAGAGGTCGGTGACACCTTGAAAGAGCCGCGGTTCAAGATGCCGGACGGGTCGGTCGCGCAGTTCGACGTAATCCTCGCCAATCCGCCTTACTCCCTGAAGTGGAAGCCCTGGAACAAAGACCCGCGCGCCATCGGCGGGGTCGCCCCGCAGTCGACAGCAGACTGGGCGTTCGTACAGCATATGATCGCGTCGATGCACCCGACGAAGGGACGCGCTGGCGTCGTCCTGCCACACGGAGTGCTCTTCCGAGGCGGTCAGGAAGCAGCCATCCGCCAGCGCGTCCTGGACGATGACCTTCTGGAAGCCGTAATCGGCCTACCAGCGAACCTGTTCTACAGCACCAGCATCCCCACGGCGATCCTGCTCTTCCGTGCACACGGATCGAAAGCAATGGAGCGGAAGGACGGGGTGCTGTTCGTCGATGCCTCCAAACGGATCACCAAGGCGAAGAACCGTAACGTTCTAACCCAGACGGACATTGCCGATGTGGTGGCCACCTACCACTCGAACTTCGATTCCGATGTCGACTCTGTTTGCACCTCTGGCAACGGCACACTCCCAGCACGATTCGTCCCCACCACGGAGATCGCGGCGAACGAATACGACCTCAACATCGGTCGCTACATCAAGCAGACCACGGCTGAAGCCGAAGACCTTGGCACGCTCATCGACGCCTACAACATCGCCCGAGCAGAGCGCCAGAAGGCCGAGCAACGCATGCTCGCAGTCCTCGCTGCCGCCGCGATCGAGGGCTTCGATGAGTGATTGGCGCAGTGTGACAATCGGTGAACTGCTGACCCTTGAGTATGGCAAGCCACTTCCTGAGGCCGCCCGAGACGGCCAAGGATTTCCCGTCTACGGGAGCAACGGTATCGTCGGCTTTCACTCTCAGGCACTGGTGAAGGGGCCCGGTGTCGTAGTCGGGCGAAAGGGCTCGTCGGGGACGGTCACGTTCAGCGAGAGCGACTTCACCCCTATCGACACCGCCTTCTACGTGTCGATCAAAAACCGCTCCGAGATTGGAATGGAGTTCGTTTACCACCTGTTAGCCAACGCGAAGTTGACGGAACTTACTACCCAGACTGGGGTTCCCGGGCTGTCGCGTAGCAGGGCGTACGAAGTTCGAGTAGCCGTGCCCCCGCTACCGGTGCAGTTGCGGATCGTCGAGATGATCGGTGCGGTCGATGACCAGATCACCGCACTCGACGCTGAAGCCGAGTCGTTGCACGCGGTGCTGCGGCGACTTCGCACCGAACTGGTTGACGACCAGGGCGTTCCTACAATCCGTGCTGACGAGGCGTTCGAGATCCGGATGGGGAGACAGCGGGCGCCTCAGTATGCCGCCGGGCCTTATATGACGCCGTACCTGCGTTCCGCGAACGTGGGGTACGGGACGCTCGACCTGACGGACGTGTTGGAGATGAACTTCGATCCCAAGGAACGCCAGGTGTTCGGTCTAGTGCCCGGCGATGTACTTGTGTCCGAAGGTAGTGCGAGCCAGTCCGCAGTCGGCATGCCGGCGGTGTGGCGTGGAGAGCTGCCCGGACCTATCTGCTTCCAAAAGACCCTCATGCGGTATCGAGCCATCGAAGGCATCAGCGTCCCGGCGTTCGTGAACCATTGGTGTTTGTGGGCCTACGAGTCAGGCACATTCCTAGATACCGCTGGTGGCACCAATATCAAACACATCACCGCCATGCGTGCAGTCCGTATGCCGGTACGTCTCCCAAGCGTCGCAGACCAGGTGCGGATCGCCGCAGAGCTCGACACGATGAGCGAGGCCGTCGCCGCTGTCCGGGCCGAGGAATACCGGCTGCGTGCTGTGCGGGCGCGGCTGTTAGGGGCACTGTTGGACCGCACTATCGACCTCAAATCCGCGGAGTCAGAGAGCTAGCGCAGTGGCTAAGGGCATTCGAGAGCGTGAGTTCCAGAACCGGATGGTCCAGTGGTCCCTCCCGCTGGGGTGGGCCTTCACCGCCGGTAGAACATTGCCGCGCGAAGCGACGCAGACCGTAATCACCTCCCAACTGCGGGACGCCATCGTCCGGCTCAACCCTGCCGTGATCGACGGTTTCGACGTGGACGCCATAGTCGAGGAGATCGTCGCCACGGTCAACGCTGTCGAAGGCGGGCTGGTCCGGGCCAACGAGCAGGTGCTGCACATATTGCGCGGGCTTAAGGAATTCCGGAACGCCGACGGTGTGTGGCACGGGTTGAGGGTCATCGACTTCGAGCACCCGACTGACCCGAAAGCCAATACGCTGGTTGTGTCGGACGAGGTGACGATCACGGTGCCGGGCAAGACTTCCCGTCGGTTCGACCTCGTGTATTGGGTCAACGGGTTGCCTCTCGTCGTGGTCGAGGTGAAGTCTCCGACTGCGAAGTCCGGGTGGGCGGACGCAGCGCGGGAGATCAACAACGTGTACGCCACCGAGTACCCGTGGTTTTTTACTCCCAATGTCTTTTCCGTTGCCTCCGACGGGCTGAAGTTGCGGTTCGGCGCTGCCGGTGCACCGACGAACCTGTGGCAGCCGTTTCGGTCCACCGCCGACGACGAGAACCTGTCCGGGCAGCCCGATGTGCAGCGCTCGGTCGAACTGTTGATGAACCCGGTCACTGTCCTGGACATGTTGGCTAACTTCGCCTTGTTCGACACCTCCGGTGGAGGGGTCGACATGAAGTACCTGCCCCGGTACCCGCAGATGGAAGCCGCGCACCTGATCCACAAACGGGTCCTGGAGGACGGGTCGAAGGGCCTGATCTGGCACCATCAAGGCAGCGGGAAGACGCTGCTGATGGTGTTCGCCGCTTCCCTGCTGTTGGCCGACACCCGCACCGAGTCGCCCACGATCATCCTGCTGTCGGACCGGACCCAGCTCGTCCGCCAGACCTCCGGAGTATTCACCTCGGCGATGGGGGATGCCTATTTCCACCAGCCCACCACAAGCCAGGAGTTGCGTTCGCTGCTGGCCGACGACGTGCGCGGCGTCATCTCCACGACCGTGCACAAGTTCGCCGACGTCGGCAAGAACCTGTCGACTCGCAGCAACATCATCGTGATGGTCGACGAGGCACACCGCACCCAGTCCACACGGTCGAAGTCACTGGCCGGGCAGATGCGTGCAGCGTTGCCACGAGCGAAGTTCTTCGGTATGACGGGCACCCCCGTCCGAAACCTCGCCACCGACACCTTCAGCCTCTTTGGTGCGGAGACCGACCCAAGCAGGGTACTGCACCGGTACTCGGTGTCCAGGTCTCTTCTGGACGAGGCCACCGTGCCGGTCATGCTGGACCCACACCCGGTCTCCTTCGAGATGAACGACCGGGAATTGCAGACCGAGTTCGACCGGTTTGCCGACGAGTTCGACCTCGATGATCCTGATCGCGAGACCCTGTCCCGCAAATTCGGGCGACTCACCTCGGTGTTCGCCAACCCCGATCGTATCCATGCGGTCTGTCAGGACATCGTGGACCACTACCTGGCCGGCCCCTACCGCAATGGCCTCAAAGCGCAGGTCGTCGCTTACAACCGTGAGCTGGCCGTGGCCTACACAGACAAGATCAATGAGCTGCTCGCCGGCTTCGAGACTTCACAGGTGCTCGCTGCGGTCGGGAAGCACGACCGGATCACTGCCGAGGTGAACATCTCCGTCTCGGACTCCAAGGACGAAGACCCCGCTATGCGTCCATTCCGGCTTTCGGAGAATGAGGAGGAGGAACAGAAGCGGCGGTTTCTCAGGCCAGACGACCCGCTGTGCTTCCTGGTAGTGACCGCGAAGCTGATGACCGGGTTCGACGCCCCCAACGAGGGCGTCCTGTACCTCGACAAGCCGCTTAAGGCCCACAGCCTGTTCCAGACGATCACCCGCCCGAACCGCACGTGGGTGTCCCCGACCGGATTCGTGAAAGCTGCCGGTGTCGTCGTGGATTACATCGGCCTGGCCGCAGAGGTCCAACGAGCCGTCGCCGACCCTACTCCGGCGGAGGCCGACCGAGGCGGCGGGTTCGTCATCGACGTGTCCGAGCTGGTGGCCGAATTCCGCACCACCTTCGCCTCTATCGAAGACATGCTCGCGGACGTGGACGGCCTGGACCTCGCGGTCCACGGCTACGAATCCGTGCGAGCTATTAACAGTTGCCTTGATGCGAATCCTGGCGCCGCCGAAGTGTTCACGAAGAACTACCAGCTCCTGGCCCGGCTGTACCCATTCGTCAATACTGACAAGCGGATTACCAAGTATCAGGACGGATTTGGACTGTTCGGGTCCGTCTACACGACCCTACTCAAGAAGTCCTCCGACGAAGATCGTAGGGAACGGCTGGGCGAGCTGGGGCCGATGGTCCTGGAGATCATCAATGGCCACGTGCACTCCTTCTCTGTGGTCGCCTCCCAGGAAGAACCCCTTGTCCTGGACGCCCAGGGCATCGCGATCCTTAAGGAACTGCTGGCACTTGTCCGCCGCAAGCCCGGCAAGGGCGACGGCGAGGAAAAAACGCCGCCGTCCGCAGCAGAAATCCTTCGCCACATCAAGGCCGCACTAGATGAGGGCGTCGAACCAGGATCTGCGAAGTACACCGCCCTCGCCGAGCGGATCAGGCTGCTGCGTGACCGAATCATTCAGAACTCTCACGACGCCCTGGAGTTCTTGTCCGAAGCGCTTCGAATCGCTCGCGCCATCGTGAACGCCCAGAAGCACCCCGACGAAGCTGTCGTGCTGGACGATGACCACGTAGGAGTGCTAACGCGAATCATCCACGACCATGCGCCCTCTGGGCTGACGGTCACCGAGCGGAACCTGGCCGAAGAGATCGACCGGGTGGTTACCAACACGCTCGCTCGGTCGTGGGACAACGCCGACGCCCGTAACCGGGGGGCCCGCCGCGCGACCGCCGCCGTTTTCCGCCGGTACATGTTGAAACCAGTGGGCGAACCGTACGACTCCACCGTCGCCTATATCGAAGCGCATTACCTGGTCGACTGATATGGGTCGATGGAGGCGGAGATTTCGTTCACGGGGGGTTTGATCTCGTTCGATATGGCTGTGTTCGATTTGCGACGTATCGGGACAGTTTGTGCCGCTTGATGTTGGACTCGTGGCCGCCGAATTGCCAAAACTTCTTCCGCTCAACGAACCAGCGGCATCGCATAAGCTAACTGCTGCCGCCGATCACGCCACGCCCACCTCGCGCGTTACGACCCAACCGACCAGCAATCGGTGTTCACCGCGATGGTTGGCGACCAACCGCTGAGCGTCGCGGATGCTAGCTCGTTCGGGGGGTGACGGGACTGCTGCGTGAGGAAGTCACGACCTGCAAGGCATCAGATGCGCACGCCAATTCACAACTGGTGACTGCGCTCATCGAATCTCCCCAACCGGGCTCATCGAAATGCCCCACCCGTGAGCGGTCCTGATTATAGGGGCTGCCGGTTCCCGGTCGTGGCTCGGCGGAGGTTGTCCGCGGTGGCTTGGTGGTCGCGGAGCCGGTAGGAGTCGCCGTCGAGGTTGATGACCATCGACCGGTGCAGCAGCCGGTCGAGCAGGGCGGCGGCGACGGTGTTGTCGCCGAGGATCTCGCCCCAGGAGCCGACACCGCGGTTGGTGGTGATCACGATCGAGGTCTTCAAATAGCGTTGCGACACAACCTGAAACAACGCTGAAGCGGCTTCGGCCGGCAAGGGGAGATAGCCGAGTTCGTCGATGACCAGCAGCGCTGGGCCGGCGTAGAAACGCATCGTGGTCGCCCAGCGGCCCTCGATCGCCGCCCGATGACAACGGGCCGCGAGATCGGCGGCGGTGGTGAAGTAAGTGCGGTAGCCGGCATGCGCGGCTGCTCGCGCCAAACCGGTGGCCAGATGCGTCTTGCCGGTGCCGGGCGTGCCGATCAGCAATACGTTGGTGGCGGTTTCCAGGTAGCGGCAGGTGCCGAGTTCGTCGAGTAGCGGCCGGTCGATGCCGGACGCGGCATCGACGTCGAAGTTGTCGAGCGAGGCCGGGGTGGGCAGGCTGGCGAACCGCAGCCGGCCCGCCAGGCGGCGGGCTTCGGTGTCGTCGACCTCGATCCGCAGCAGTTTCTCCAGCGTCGCTGTCGCCGAAAGGTTCTGTGCGGTGGCGTCTTCGAGGACCGACGGCAGTGCTTCGGCGGCGGCGTGCAGCTTGAGCGTGGCCAGGTGTGATCGGAGTTGCTGGTAGCGGGTCGCGGTCTCGTCGGCGCCGACGGCTTTCGTGGTGCGGCGGGTGGCGGTCTTGGGGGCCGGGGTGGTCATTTGCGGCTCCTGGCGGTGGCGGCGCGCTCGTAGGCGGCCAGATCGGTGACCGTCGCGCCGGCGGTGTCCGCGGCGGTCGAGACGGTGGGGTCGGTGGCGGCGCGCAATGCCGCGGCGGCGGCGCGCGCGGTGTCGCCGGGCGGGATGCGTTCCTTGCGGCGGTGCGGGCGGCCGGTATTCGCTGCCGCCATCGCGGCGGCGCCCAGCGCGACGACGTGGCCGTGGTCGCGGACGGTGGCGCCGAGACCGTCGGCGGCGCGTTCGTGGCGGGCGATCACGATCCCGGCGGTGGTGGCGATATCGATGTGGTTGCCGCGCAACGGTTGCGCGACGACCACCGTCGCGGAGGCGAGTTCGGGTGGGACCGAGTAGCGGTTGCCTCGCCAGGACACCATCGCCTGCCGAGACGCGACGCGGGGTTCGGCGACCATCGCCGGATACGGGTCGGCGGGCAACGGCCGCAACGGTTCGGACGCCGCGACCGTCGCGACGCTGGCGCAGCCGTCGGCAGTGGGCCGCAGCCGGGTGTCGCCGCGCAGCGTGCAGAATTTGTCGAGCGAGGCTTGGGCTTGCTCGACGGTCGTCTCGTCGGCGAGTGTGCGCCACCAGCGTTGCGCGGCAGTGTGATTGGCCTTCTCGACCACGCCTTTGCGGTTCCCGCGCCGGGGCGGGCAGATCGCCGGCAGCACGCCGTAATACTTGGCGACCGCGGCGAACGACGCGGTGATCTGACCGCTGGCGGGGTGGCAGACCGTGGACATGCGGTCGAACCTCCACGACCCAGTCACCCCGCCCAACGCGCGAGCGACCCGGTCCAGGCCCTCGATCAGGTGCGGCTGATCAGTCGAGGGGGCAAGGTAGCCGCGCCAGCGACCGGAATGCGCGAGGGATCCGACGAGCAGGTGCGCGTTGGCACCCCACCCCCATGAGGCGGGCGGGTTCGGCAGATCGACCCAGTCCCACTGGGTTTCACTACCGGGCGGGTGCTCGATGACGGCGTTGGGGCGTTCGGTCGTGGCCCGGCACGCCTGGCAGACCGGACGCAGTCCGCGGGCGCGGATGTTGCGGGTCAGCGACTGATACGACAGCGGGAAACCCAGTGGTTCCAGCTCGTCCATCAGCGTCTGCGCCCACAGGTGCGGGTCCTCGGCCAGGCGGGCGGTCACATACTCGACAAACGGCTCGAACGGGTCCGGCAGATGACGTTTGCGGACGCCGGGAGTGCGTTCCCCGGCCAGATAGGCGCGAACAGTTTTGCGGTCACGGCCAGTGTGGCGGGCGATCTGGGAGATCGTCCAGCCTCGGGCGCGTAGGGCACTGATTTCCACATCTTCCTCACGTGTCAACATGGAAAAGCGGGCCTCCTCCGAGGTGAATCTGCTGGTCAGGTGTGGTAACCACCAGCATTGGAGGAGGCCCGCCCTTCACGGCGGAGCCACACGGACAAATGGGGAATTTCGGTGAGCGTCAGCGGGGAAATTCAGCGAGCGCCGTCACTGGTAATCGGCTTCAATGACCAACCGCCCTACAGGGAATCACAGGTCAGGCCCGTTACCATGTTCACAGTGCCCCGCCGGGGGCACTGTGAACATGGGAACAGATTTTCCCGGCGCGGTGCCGGGCGGCGGCTGCTTTGTCTGGCAGGTGCCGCCG
>NZ_LZMK01000209.1:0-937 GCF_001665865.1 Nocardia sp. 852002-20019_SCH5090214
TGCGGCCGGTCCCCTCTACAGCCTCGATCCCCATACCCGAAGTATCCCAGCCGATCCCGGCCCGACCGGTCGGGCCGGGATCGGCTGGGATACTTCGGGTATGGGGATCGAGGCTGTAGAGGGGACCGGCCGCAGGGGACACACACCGCGCGGGAATCACGTCGAGCGGCGGGGCCGGTGAGCGCGCGCCGCGGCCGCGCCCGCCCGGGGCGCTACCGCAATCCGCACTTCCACGGCTATCACAGCACCTCGCCGACGCCGATCCTTGCCGTCCTCGGCGCGGTGGTGGGTGGTGTGGTCCTGCTGCTGGTGGTGCTGGCTCTCACCCACGCCCATCCCACCCGCACCGACGACACCGCGCCGGTGAGCACCGCGCCCGCGGTCGCGCCCCAGCAGGTGGCACCGGCACCGGCCGCGCCGCCGCCGGCACCGCCGTGCTATCCGTTCGCAGCCTCCTGCAACTGACCGAACCGAGCACCGCAACCGCGGCTGACGACGATTCTGGTCCGGGCCCGGCCCCGAGAGTTCCGATCTGCCTGGCCGGGCCCGGCACCGCTCAGCATAGGGCCGTCCGCAACCCCCGCCATGGCCACCGGCCGGAGCCCGGTCGGACCGGGGTGCGGGTCCGGTACCCGAAATGGGGTACGGCCGCCGAGCCGCAGAGCCCCTGAGCGCAGTGCGATGTTTCCTGTCTTTGTGGTTTCCGGTTGGGACGGGTGAGGCACATGATGCGCGGGGCAACCGCACCTGCCCAACCTCCTTCCTTCCGGTCCCATTTTCCGGTCACACCTCTTGCACCACGGCGTGTCAGAGGGGGAGTTTCGTCCGGAAGAAACTTGTAGCCTGGCCGTATGGTCGCCTCCCGGTCGTGTCTTCAGTGCGGAAACCCGGTGACGTGGAAAGGCACCGGAAGACCACCGATCTGGTGCAGCAGACC
>NZ_LZMK01000210.1:0-902 GCF_001665865.1 Nocardia sp. 852002-20019_SCH5090214
CGCCTCGGCCAGCCGCGCCTGCACACCGACGGTGTCGTGCCCGTGCTGCAGGCGAACCTGGTAATCCGTGAGCAGGGTGTCGACCCGGAATTTGGCCTCCTCTCCCGGATCGACCAGCGGAGAGTCCATGCGGCGCAGAGCGGCGGCCGCCGCACCCGCACTCACGAGCCCCTGGGCTTTCGAGCCGGTGGCCGCGGCCCCGCCCAGATACAGGGCGACGAACCGGGCCTTGGTGGCGACCGGCTCGCCGATCCCGGCGGCCTGCATCTTCTTCGTCAGCGCCGTGAGACGGTCCGGGGTGGGATTGGTGCGCCACTGTTCGATCTGGGCGTACAGCTCCGCCTTGGCCGACTCGTCGATGTCCTCGGCCGCGATCATCTCCACCAGCCGGTCTTGGGCGGTGGCCAGACGAGACTTGGCGGCGCGTTCCTGTTCGGCGGCGGCCATCTTCGCCGCCAGCTGCGGGGTTACCTCGGCATCGATGGTGACGTGCCCGCCGTCGAGGTCGACGTGCACACCCCAGCGCTGCCGGATGTGCCCGGCCAGTTCCACCGACGCGCGGCGGGCAGCCTCGGAGTCTTCCGACCAGGTCACCGCCTCACGTAGCGCGGCGGCGATTTCGTTGCGCGAGAGCCGATCCCAACCCTTCCGGCGCAGCGCTTCCAGACCTTTCTCGGCCGCCTTGCGCTCGGCGGCGACCTGGGCGGCGTGCTCGCGGCGGGCCTTCTCCTCCCGCATCTGCATGGCCTCGATGGCGGCGCGGCGGGCGGTGATGCCGGCCGTGGCTCGGTTCATCACCTCCTGCATCAGTGCCCGCAGCATCACCGCGAACTGGCTGCCGATCCGGTCGAGGGTTTCGTCGTGGTGCTGCTGGACGGGGGTGTGCAGGCCGGACAGGGTGA
>NZ_LZMK01000211.1:0-63367 GCF_001665865.1 Nocardia sp. 852002-20019_SCH5090214
ACTACCTGACCGGCGAGTTCGCCGAACGGCTCACCTCGGGCGGCGTCTTCGTACATTCGGCGCCGTGGTCGGTCGGGGTCGGGGTAGTCGGGATCCGCGTATCCGGCGCCGGCGAGCTCGTGGTCATAGCGAGCGCCGTACCCGGCGGCGGTGTCGGCGTAGTGCGCGGCCGGCTCGTCCTCGTCGACGTAGCGCGGGATGACGGCGGTGTCGTCGTCCTCGTAGTCGTCCCACTCGTCGGTGGCGCTGCGATGCGCACCACCACGCCGGTAGCGCCGCTGCTGCTCGTCGGCGCGCCGGCGCGAGCGTTCTCCGGCCCGCGACCAGCGGTCACTCATCCGACCACCTGGCCTCGTCTGCACCGGCCGAGTTCAACACCGCACTCCGTTCGTCCAACCACCCTTGCAGGATCGACACGGCGGCCGCCTGGTCGATCACCTGCCGCCGGCCGCGCGCGCGAACTCCACTGTCCCGCAATGCACGTGCAGCTGACACCGTAGTCAAACGTTCGTCGGAAAGTCGTATCGGCACACCAGGAATCATGTTCCGCAAACGTCGCGCGAACCGGGCGGCCAGCTGTGCCGACGAGCCGCTGGCCCCCCGTAATGTCCGTGGTAGACCGACGATTACCTCGACCGCTTCGTATTCCCGCACAATCTCGGCTACCCGGAGCAGATCGGTTGCCGGACCGCGTTTTCCACCCTTGACGGTCGGCACCGTCTCCACCGGGGTCGCCAGAATCCCGTCCGGGTCACTCGCGGCGACTCCGATGCGCACGGTCCCCACGTCGATGCCGATCCGCCGGCCGCGGCCGGGATCGGTCCGCGCGTCGGGGCGTTCGGCCGGGATGTCGTCCGGCCGGGCGGCCCCGGCTTCCGGAGCCGCCCCCGATCGGGACGGCTCCGGTTCCGAAGGCTCCGAATTCTCGGAATGGTCCATCAGGCGGCGATCTCGGCCACCCGCGCGCGCACGCCGGCCAGGCCGGCCTCGATACCGGACGGGTCGGAGCCAGCGCCCTGCGCCATCTCCGGCTTACCGCCGCCGCGGCCCGCGATACTCGGGCCGAAACTGCCGACCAGCTCACCGGCCTTGACGCCGAGCTCCTGGGCGGGCTTGTTCACCGCGACCACGAACGGCACCTTGCCGTCGGCATTGCCGAGCAGAACGACCACCGCCGGCTCGCCGCCGAATCGGCCGCGGATATCGGTGGCCAGGGTCCGCAGATCGCCCGCGCCGACGCCCTTGGGGGCGGCGGCCGCGACCAGCAGCACCTTGCCGACCCGCTGCGCCCGCTCGACGTAGGCACCCGCCTGCGAGAGCACGGCCGCGGCCTTGGTGCGCTCGAGTTCCTTCTCGGCGACCTTCAACCGTTCCACCAGTTGCTCGACCCGAGCCGGCACATCTTCGGAGGGCACCTTGAGCGAGGCGGCCACACCGGCCAGCAGGGCTCGCTCCTTGGCCAGGTACTTGTAGGAATCCAGCCCGACGAAAGCCTCCACGCGGCGCACGCCGGAACCGACCGACGATTCGCCGAGCAGTGTGATCGGCCCGATCTGCGACGAGTGTTCGACGTGGGTACCGCCGCACAGTTCCATCGAGAACGGCCCGCCGATCTCGACGACGCGCACCTCGGATCCGTAGTTCTCGCCGAACAGCGCCAGCGCGCCCATCGCCTTGGCCTTGGGCAGATCGGTGACGAAGGTGTTCACCGGGAAGTCCGAGCCCACCGCATCGTTGGACACGGCCTCGATGTCGGCCTTCTGCGACTCGGACAGCTGGCCCTGCCAGTTGAAGTCGAAGCGCAGATAGCCGGGCTTGTTCAGCGAACCGGCCTGCACGGCGTTCGGGCCCAGCACCTGCCGCAGCGCGGCATGCACCATGTGCGTGCCGGAGTGTCCCTGGGTGGCGCCACGCCGCCACGCCGGATCGACCTGGGCGAGGACGGCATCGCCCTCGGTGATCCGACCGCGTTCGACGGTGGTCTTGTGCACCCACAGCTTCTTGGCGATCTTCTGCACGTCGTTGACGCGCAACTCCGTGCCCGACGCCGTGAGGGTGCCGCGGTCGGCGATCTGACCACCGGATTCGGCATAGAGGGGACTGCGATCGAGGATGACCTCGACGTCCTGCCCGGCGGTCGCGGTGGGGACCCGGACACCATCGGCGATGAGGGCGAGAACCCGCGCCTCGGTGGCGAGCTCGTCGAAGCCGGTGAATTCGGTGGCGCCGCGGTCGACCAGTTCCTTGTAGATCGACAGATCGGCGTGGGCGTGCTTGCGCGCCTGCGCATCGTCCTTGGCTCGCTGCCGTTGCTCGGCCATGAGCGTGCGGAAGCCCGACTCGTCGACCTCGAGCCCGGCCTCGGCGGCCATCTCCAGGGTCAGATCGATCGGGAAACCGTAGGTGTCGTGCAGGGTGAACGCCTCACTGCCCGCGATCGTGCGCCCACCGGTGGCCTTCACCTCGGCGACCGCGTCGTCGAACAGCTTCGACCCGGTGCTCAGCGTCTTGAGGAAGGCGGTCTCCTCACCGACGGCGACGGTCTCGATGCGGGTGAAATCGGTGGCCAGTTCCGGGTACGAGGGCGACATCAGCTCGCTGACGACCTTCATGAATTCGCCGATCACCGGCTTCTCGGCACCCAGCAGCCGGGCCGAGCGCACGATCCGGCGCAGCAGCCGGCGCAGCACGTAGCCGCGGCCGTCGTTGCCGGGATTGACGCCGTCGGCGATCAGCATCGCCGAGGTGCGGGCATGGTCGGCGATGACCCGGAAGCGCACATCGTCGGCGTGTTCGACGCCGTAGCTCTTGCCGGTCAGCTCCTCGGCCTTGGAGATGATGGGGCGCAGCAGATCGGTTTCGTAGACGTTGTCCACGCCCTGCAGCAGCATCGCCACGCGTTCGATGCCCATGCCGGTGTCGATGTTCTTCTTCGGCAGCGATCCGACCGGCGGATAGCCCAGCTTGGGGCTCTGCTCGCCGCGGATGTCCTGCATGAACACGAGATTCCAGATCTCGAGGTAGCGATCCTCGTCGGCGACCGGGCCGCCCTCGGCGCCGTATTCCGGCCCGCGGTCGTAGTAGATCTCCGAGCACGGCCCGCCGGGACCCGGCACGCCCATATCCCAGTAGTTGTCCTTGCCGTCGCGGAACTGGATGCGCTCCTTCGGGATTCCGGCGACGCGATGCCAGATCTCGGCGGCCTCGGGATCACTCTCGTAGGCGGTGACCCAGATCCGCTCCGGATCGAAGCCGAATCCGCCTTCTTCCTGAGATCTGCTGATCAGCTCCCAGGCGAAGGTGATCGCGCCTTCCTTGAAGTAGTCACCGAAGGAGAAGTTGCCCGCCATCTGGAAGAACGTGTTGTGGCGGGTGGTGACGCCCACCTCTTCGATATCGCCGGTGCGCACGCACTTCTGCACGCTGGTCGCGCGCGAGAACGGCGGCGCCTCCTGGCCCAGGAAATACGGCTTGAACTGCACCATGCCCGCATTGACGAACAGCAGGTTCGGGTCCGGCAGGATCAACGAGGCACTCGGTACCTCGGTGTGGCCGGCACGGACGAAGTGGTCCAGGAAACGCCGTCGGATCTCGTGGGTCTGCACGAATATCCAGCCTACCGGGCGCGGTCCAGCCGGTTTTCAGCGGTCGTGCGGCGCGCACCCGGCTCAACGACCTCGGACGATGCGGCGCAATTTGGTGACCCGCGGCCCGATCTCGCGCTCGTAGCCGTGATCGGTCGCGGTGTAGTAGTCGGCGCCGACCAGTTCGTCGGGCGGGTACTGCTGCGCGAGGATCCCGTCCGGGTGGTCGTGCGGGTATTTGTAGCCCTGCGCGTTGCCGAGTTTCGCCGCGCCCGCGTAATGCCCGTCGCGCAGGTGGGGCGGCACCGTGCCCGCCTTACCCGCCGCGATGTCGGACATGGCCGCGCCGATGGCCGCCGCGACCGCACCCGATTTGGGTGCAGTGGCGACGTGGATGGTCGCGTGCGCGAGCGCCAGCTGCGCCTCCGGCATACCGACCAGCTGGACCACCTGCGCGGCGGCGACTGCGGTCTGCAGGGCGGTGGGGTCGGCCATGCCGACGTCCTCGGACGCCTGGATCATCAATCGCCGCGCGATGAAGCGCGGATCCTCCCCCGCGCTGATCATCCGGGCCAGATAGTGCAGCGCCGCGTCGACATCCGACCCGCGCAGCGATTTGATGAACGCGCTGATCACGTCGTAGTGCTGGTCGCCGGCACGGTCGTAGCGCACCGCGGCCTTGTCGACACTGGCCTCGACCAGATCCACGTCCACCGTGCCGTCGAGCGACGATTCCGCCGAGGCCTCCAGGGCGGTGAGCGATCGGCGCGCGTCGCCGCCGGCGATGCGGACGATGTGGTCGAGCGCCGCCTCGGTGACGGTGTACTGCCCGGCCAAGCCTCGCTCGTCGTCGATCGCGCGACACAGCACGGTGCGAATATCGTTGTCCGACAACGACTTCAGCTGCAGCACCAGCGATCGCGACAGCAGCGGCGACACCACCGAGAAAGACGGGTTCTCCGTCGTCGCCCCGACCAGCAGCACCACCCGGTTCTCCACCGCGGCCAGCAGGGCGTCCTGCTGGGTTTTCGAGAACCGGTGCACCTCGTCGATGAACAGCACGGTCTGCTCCCCCGCGAGCAGCCGCCGTCGCGCCAGCTCGATGACCGCCCGCACTTCCTTCACACCCGCCGACAACGCCGACAGCGCCTCGAAGCGACGGCCGGTGGCGGTCGAGATGAGGGCGGCCAACGTCGTCTTGCCTGTCCCGGGCGGGCCGTAGAGCAGCACCGATGCCGCGCCGGATCCTTCGATCAGCCGGCGCAGCGGTGATCCGGGGCCGAGCAGATGTTGCTGACCGACCACCTCGTCCAGGCCCGCCGGCCGCATGCGCACCGCCAGCGGGGACATCCGGCCCGCCGGCGGTAGTGCGGTGGATATGCCGGACGACTCCTCCACCTCCGGCGCCTCGAACAACCCTTCGCTCACGCCTCGACGGTACCGATGAGCACCGACATTCAGGACGAGGTGGGGTCGGGACGCAGAATCCGCGCGGCCTGCGCCTCGATCGACGCGCGCAGTTCGGCGTCGGTCAGCTCGCGCAGGCCCGCGGCGCTGCGCAGGAACGGCTCGAGCAGTTGCCAGCCCATGGCGAACGCGGCCAGATGTGCCACCGCCAGTCCGGCGGCGCGGTCGCTGTCCATCTGCGGCCGCAGGTTCTCGATGAGCATCGCCATCACCGGGAACTGTTCTTGCAGCTCACCGACCGGATAGCCGTCGAGGATGCAGCGGGCCAGCACGGTCAGATGCCGGCGCAGCCGGGGATCGGTGGCGGTGAGCTGTCCGGCGGCGGCCAGTGCGCCCGATTGTTCGCCGAGATAGCTCAGCACGGCTCCGACCAGCTTGTCCTTCGCACCGAGATGCCGGAACACCAGGCCGTGGTTCACCCCCGCACGGTCGGCGATATCCCGGATCGAGGTCGCGGCCGGGCCGCGCTCGGCGAACAGGTCGGCGGCGGCCTCCGTGACCGCCGCGACGACCGCCGCACGACCGACCGGTCCGGCGCCGGAGTCGTCGCGACGCGGAGTCGATGGCGGGTTCTCGGACATCGGGCTACAGTAGCGAATACCGGCGTAGTCAATTGACTACAGTCGCCCGATCGCCGAAGGAAACGCCATGACGCACACCACCGCCGCGGAGGCCGAACCGGTCGCCCACTACGGCGTGAGCTCGTTCCCACTGCCCGAATTTCCGCTGATCGCGGGCCCGTTCACCCATCTGGTCGCCGAGCGTGACCGACTGGCCGCGCTGCGCTGGCAGCATTTCGACGCGCGGCAGGCCGGCGTCACCCTCGGCGCGGAGATCAGCGGCGTGGACCTGACCCGGGAGCTGCCCGCGGAGGTGATCGCGGAACTGCGCCGGGCACTGCACGAGTACAAGGTGCTGTTCTTCCGCGATCAGCCGCTGACCGCCGGGCAGCATGTCGCGTTCGCGGCGCGCTTCGGCACGCTCGAGGTGCATCCGTTCATTCCGTCCAACACCGAACAGCCGGAACTGGTCCGCTTCGAGAAGACGCCGACCATCGCGGGGGTCGAGAACATCTGGCATCACGACGTGACGTGGCGGCCGCAGCCGTCCATGGGTGCGATCCTGCACGCCGTCGCCGTTCCCGCGATCGGTGGCGACACCCTGTTCTCGGATATGTACGCCGCCTACGAGGCGCTCGATGCCGCCACCCGCGCCGAGATCGACGACCTCACCGCGACCCACGACTACACCCGGGCATTCGGCCGCGGGCAGACGACCGAAGCGCAGGAGGCGATGCGAGCACAGCATCCGCCGGTCAGCCACCCGGTGGTGTGCACGCACGAGGCGACCGGACGCCGCCACCTCTACGTCAACCGGATCTTCGTGGACCGCATCGACGGCATGGATCCCGAGGCGAGCCGCGAGTTGCTGGACCGGCTCTGCCGCCAGGCCGACTATCCCGAACACCAGGTGCGGCTGCACTGGGAGCCCGACACCGTCGCCTTCTGGGACAACCGGGCCGTGCAGCACTATGCCGCCAGCGACTATTGGCCGCAGACCCGGATCATGGAACGAGCCTCGATCGTCGGGCCGCGCCCGGCCCGCTGAGTCACTCCTCCCAGAGTTCCTCGAGGGTGGCGGAGACATGCTCGGCGAAGTCGCCGAGCGTGTCGTCGCCGGTGCAGCGCGCATCCTCGGCGAGGGCGGCCCAGCGATTGATCAGGGCGGCCGAGCGCGGCACCGACAGTCCGTGTTCGCGGGCCGCCGCGATGCGGGTGTGATCGGCGGGCAGGAACCAGAACGTCGTCAGCCAGACCCAGATGAGCCGGGCCTCGAGGATGCGTTCGGCGAGCAGATCGTCGTCGGCGAGGGCCGGCCACACGCCCACGACCTCCGAGCGCCAGGCCTCGACCATCTGATGCGCCCGCTCGCGGGAGAGTTCGAAGTCGCACAGGCAGCCGGGGAACGACACCAGCGCGTAGGCGATATCGAGCGTGGCGTCGCGGAAACCGCCCCATTCGTAGTCGAGGAACCGAGCGCCCTCGTCGTTGAGGATCACGTTGTCGGGGCACAGGTCGGAGGGGCTGAACGCGCGGAAGCGGCCCGCGGAGAAGAGGCGATTGCCCCGCACGATGCGCTCCGCGATCTCGCCCGGCACGTCGATGCCGACCTCACGGGCCAGCATTCCGGGGACCTCACCGATCGCGGCCTCGGCCTGCTGGGCGATCCCGTCGACCCGGTGCACCACCTCCACCCGCCGCAGCAGCGCCACGAAATCGGCCTCCCGGCCGACCGTTGCGGCGTGCATGCGGCCCAGTGCCTGCGCGAACGCCATCTGGGCGTTGCGGGTGGCGGGTTCGGCGCCGGTTTGCAGTACCGAGGTGAGCGACATGTTCTCGCCCAGATCGCTGAGGATCAGCAGCCGATCCGGCAGGCTGTGCGCCAGCAGATAGGCGCCGGGACGGTGCTCGCTGCTGAGCGCGGTGGTGAACTGATAGGACACCGCCTCACGCAGAAACGCCGAATCGATACTCGCGACCCCGGGTGCCAAACCACCGATCCGGCGCTCCTGGGCGGCGCCACGGACCTGTTTGACGATCAGGGTACGGGGAAGTGAGAACGAGTTCTCCGCTACGCGTACGCGCAGCACCGTCGTCCTGCCACTGCCGCTGAGTTCGATGGGATCGCTCAGCTTCACCGCAGCACCCATGCGCTTCGTGAGCAACTGTTGTGCCGCGGACACGACTTCGGCGGCGCGTTCGGCCAATAGTGCGGTCATCGCCAACCAAGTTACTCGCTCCAGGTCACTTTCAGCGAGCGGTTCGGCAACCTTTCGCGCGTCGTCGGCGTGTCCCCGCCGAGCGGCTGCGACCGGACCGAGATGCTCATTACGCTCATCGTCGGCCGGGTCGCGGATCCGGCCGGATACCGCGGCCCGTCGCTTGACACGCCCGGCCGTGTCCGGTTGTGTCGAAATCTCAACTGCAGTGTGCCGCACCAGAACCCAGGTGATTCGAAAGGTCCGACGATGACCGACTCCCCGCAGTCCGCACCCCGCGACACCGGCGAAGGCGGTGAACGGCGACCGGAGAGCCGGCCCGGGCAGCATCCCACCGGTCCAGGACGACCAGGCGCCGGGACAGGCGAACATCCCGCAACGCCGGGCGGGCCCGAAATGGCCGGAGCCACGGGATATCCGCAGTTCGAGGGCACCGGGGCCCCGCAGTACGGCGCCTCCCGGTACGGCGGGGCGCCGGGCGAGCCGCCGCCGGTCACTCCGGGCGGGGTGCCCCCGGTGGCGTCCGGAGCACAGGGACAGCCCGGGCCCACCTACGGTCCGCCCGGCAGCGTCCCGCCGGGCGCCTATCCGCCGCCCGCCGATCCGACCTGGGGCGCACCGGATAACGGCATGCCGCCACAGGGCGCGCCCGGTTACGGCGCGCCGCAGGGATACCCCGGCGGACCGGGCTACGCCGCGGCACCGGGTCTCAATATCGGCCGGGCGCTCAGCTTCGCGTGGGATCGCTTCCGCGCCAATCCGATTCCCTGGGTCGCGATCACGCTCGTCGGATTCGTCGCCTATCTGATGGTGACGGTGGTGGTGAACGTCACGCATATGAACTCGCTGATGCCGGTGATGCTGATCGGCTTGCTCGCGGCGGTCGTGGTCTGGCTGCTGCAGGCGGCGATGATTCGCGGCGCGTTGTACGAAACCGACGGCACACCACCGGATTTCGCCTCGTTCTTCGGCTTCGTCAACGCCGGCAACGTGCTGATCACCGCGCTGCTCGTCTTCGTGGCGGCCTGCGTCGGCGCGGTGTTGTGCATCCTGCCGGCACTCATCGTCGGCTATCTGTGCATGTTCTCGCTGCACTACGTCATCGACCAGGACCTCGATCCGTTCAGCGCGATCAAAGCCAGTGTGCAACTGGTGGTCTCGAATTTCGTCCCGACGCTGCTGCTGGCCCTGACCGTCGCCGCGCTGACCATCGTCGCCACCGCACTGTGCGGCATCGGCCTGCTGGTGGTGGGACCGCTCACTGTTATCGCGGTCACCTACTCCTACCGGATGCTCACCGGCGGATTGATCGCCTGAGCCGGCCGCCGGCTCAGCGGTCGTCGCCGGACCACCAGCGCGCCAGCACATTCAGCCGCTTCGGACGTGGCGGGCCCAGCGCGTGCCCGTGGTGGGGACGCAGTTGCAGCACGATGATGCCCGCCACGACGATGCCGACCATGTTCACGCCCAGCTGGCCGATCGACTCGAAGGCCTTGTGCCATTCGCCGACAGTGGCGGCGACCGCGGCGAAACCCGCGGCCGGAATCGTCGTCACCGAGATGAACACCCCGACCAGCGCCGCCGACTTCGCGGTCACCAGCGACATCATCCCCGCCGCACCCGCGAGCAGCGCTACCACCAGTGAAAACGGCCCCACCTCGTAGATGAAGTCCACGTTGCGGATGGCGTGGATGCGATCGACGGTGATCCAGCCGAACTGTTCCCACACCAGTGAGGCCAGTGCCGCGATCCCCATCGCCACCGGGAAGCCGATCAGCAAGGCCAGGATCGAGCGGCGGGCGAGGCGAAAGTTCCTGCGCACCACCGCGACCGCGATGGCGGCCAGCGGCCCGAACTCGGGGCCGACCACCATGGCGCCGACGACCGTCACCGGCGAATCGGTGGCCACACCGACGACGGCCAGCAGGCACGCGATCGTGATGAACGACAGGAATGTGGGGCTGAGCGTCGATTCCTCGTGGGTCTGGGCGAGCAGCTCCTCCCAGACGATCGCATCCGACGGATCGCCCGGCGCCGCCTCGACCGCGCGGTCGGCCGGGGTCGACAGCACCGTTTCCACCGGGGAGAGCATGATGCCGCCGTAGTCGTTGATGCCCAGCCCGCGCAGACCGGCCAGCACGTCGTTGGCGGACTCGCGCGCGATATCGGCTTGGACGAGATCACCGGGCGGTTCGACCGAGGCGCCGCGCTGCACGGTGATGAGCGTGGCGCCGGGCTCGGACCGCAGCGCGGTCACCGCGGCGTCGGTCGACTCCGGTGGGCACACCGCCCGCAGGTGCAGCACCTCAATCCCCTGTCGTCTGCAGATCGTCCGGCACCGAGTGGCGCCGGACGATCTGCAGACTAACCGGTGCGCGGCCGCGGCTGCCCCCAACCACGGCGGCGCTCACGGGTTCGGATCGAAGCGGTTCGCGGATCGGACCTACGTGGTCTTCGGCTTGCCGTGCTCGTCGAGCACCACGTCGAGCCCGGCTTCCTTGCGCTGCTGCGCGGTGATCGGGGCCGGCGCGTCGGTCAGCGGGTCCACACCGCCGCCGGACTTCGGGAACGCGATGACCTCGCGGATCGAATCCACTCCGGCCAGCAGTGCGGTGATGCGGTCCCAGCCGAAGGCGATACCACCGTGCGGCGGCGCGCCGAAAGCGAAGGCGTCCAACAGGAATCCGAATTTCTCCTGCGCCTCGTCGTGGCTGATGCCCATGACCTCGAACACCCGCTCCTGCACGTCGCGGCGATGGATGCGGATGCTGCCGCCGCCGATCTCGTTGCCGTTGCAGACGATGTCGTAGGCGTAGGCCAGCGCCGAGCCGGGATCGGTGTCGAAGGTGTCGATGGACTCCGGCTTCGGCGAGGTGAACGCATGGTGCACCGCGGTCCAGGCCGAATGCCCAAGGGCCACATCACCGCTCGCGGTGGCGTCGGCGGCGGGTTCGAACATCGGCGCGTCCACGATCCACACGAACGCCCAGGCGTCCTCGTCGATCAGGCCGCACTTGCGCGCGATCTCGCCACGCGCCGCGCCCAGCAGCGCCCGGCTCGACTTCTCCTCTCCGGCGCCGAAGAAGATGCAGTCGCCCGGCGCGGCACCGACGTGCTTTGCCAGCCCCTCGCGTTCGGCGTCGGACAGGTTCTTGGCGACCGGGCCGCCGAGGGTGCCGTCTTCGCCGACCAGGATGTAGGCCAGGCCCTTGGCCCCGCGCTGCTTGGCCCACTCCTGCCAGGCGTCGAGCTGGCGCCGCGGCTGGCTGGCCCCACCCGGCATCACCACCGCGCCGACATACGGCGCCTGGAAGACCCGGAAGGGCGTGTCCTTGAAGTACTCGGCACATTCGGTGATCTCGATGCCGAAGCGCAGGTCGGGCTTGTCGGTGCCGTAGCGGCGCATCGACTCGGCGTAGGTCATGTGCGGAATGGGGGTCGGGATCTCGTGGCCGATCAGCTTCCACAGCGCGACCAGGATGTCCTCGGACAGCAGGATCACATCCTCCTGCGTCACGAAGCTCATCTCCAGGTCGAGCTGGGTGAACTCGGGCTGGCGGTCGGCGCGGAAATCCTCGTCGCGGTAGCAGCGGGCGATCTGGTAGTAGCGCTCCACACCGGAGACCATCAGCAACTGCTTGAACAGCTGCGGGCTCTGCGGCAGGGCGTAGAACTTGCCGGGCTGCAGGCGTGCGGGCACCACGAAGTCACGCGCGCCCTCGGGGGTGGACCGCGTCATCGTCGGAGTCTCGACCTCGACGAACGCGTGCTGGGCCAGCACCTCGCGGGCCGCGGCGTTGACCTTCGACCGCAGCCGGATGGCGTGGGCGGGGCCCTCGCGGCGCAGATCGAGGTAGCGATACTTCAGGCGCGCCTCCTCACCGGGCTGATCGTCGAGCTGGAACGGCAGCGGCGCGGCCTCGTTGAGCACCTCGAGTTCGGTGACGTTCACCTCGATCGCACCCGTGGGCAGGTTCGGGTTCTCACTGCCGTCCGGACGCGCCTCGACCACACCGGTGACCCGCACGCAGTACTCCGCGCGCAGCCTGTGGGCCTGCTCGGCCGGCTCACCCTCGCGGAAGACCACCTGCGCGACCCCCGACGCATCGCGCAGATCGATGAAGATCACGCCACCGTGGTCTCGCCGCCGGGCCACCCAGCCGGTGAGGGTGACGGTCAGACCGGCGTGCTCGCTTCGCAGCGAACCAGCCAAGTGGGTGCGCAGCACGGGATTCCTTTCGACGACACGGTGCACCGGGCGCGGGATGACCTGGTGCGCCCCCATGGTAGTGAGACAGGTTCGGCGGACGGAAACCGATATCCGGCTCCCGCGTCCCGCCGGGTCGCGCACGCCTCGGCCCCGACGGCGGACACCCGCGGATCCGCCGTCGCGCCCGCGGGGTTCGCCGTCGGGGCACTCGGCGGCCACGAAAGCCACTCGGCCCTCGAGCCGCGGGCGCTCATGCAAAGCTGTAAAGGTTGTTTCGGCTGACCGAGCGCCGAGCAGCCCACTCGATCCACAGGAGCAGCAACGATGACCTTCAACGAAGGTATGGATATCGATCCGGACCGGGTCTCCACCGGAGGCGGAATGGGTCCCAAACTCGCCCTGGGCGGTGGCGGTGGCCTGATCGTGCTGATTCTGGCGGTGCTGTTCGGCGTGAATCCGGGCAATCTGCTCGGCAGCGGAACATCGGGAACGCAGACCGGCGGTGTCGACACTTCCGTTTGCAAAACCAACGGTGACGCGAACCGGTATGCGCAGTGCCGGGTGGTGCTGACCGCGCAGAGTCTCGACGGCGTCTGGGGCGGGGTGCTGCCGCGTCAGACCCGGGTGCAGTACACGAAGCCCGGTGTGACGCTGTTCACCGGCTCGGTCAACACTCGATGCGGCAATGCGACCAGCGCTGTCGGACCCTTTTACTGCCCGGCGGACCGCAAGGCCTATTTCGATACCGGGTTCTTCCAGGAGCTGCGGGACAAGTTCGGTGCGGCGGGTGGTCCGCTGGCCGAGGAGTACGTGGTGGCGCACGAGTTCGGGCACCACATCCAGAACCTGCTGGGCGACAGCGGCCGTGCCCAGCGCGATCCCAAAGGCCCCGACTCGGGATCGGTTCGCCTGGAATTGCAGGCCGATTGCTACGCGGGCCTGTGGGCGAGCTACGCGGACAAGACACCGGCGCCCGGCGGATCCCAGCCGCTGCTGAAGCCGTTGTCCGACAACGATATCCAAGACGCGCTCTCCGCCGCGGCGGCGGTCGGCGACGATCGGATCCAGAAGGCCGCCACCGGGCGGGTGAATCCGGAAGGATGGACGCACGGTTCGTCCACCGAACGGCAGAAATGGTTCCTGACCGGCTACCGGAACGGCCAGGTCGCGGCGTGTGACACCTTCTCGGCAGCGGATCTGAACAATCCGCCGGCCCTGCGCTGAGCGTGGGCGGCCAGCTCTTCGAGCGGGCGGGTCGCTCGGATGTCGGTAGCGGTGCGGTTCACAATGGTCGGCGAGACCGAGACGGGTGGAGGGCAGAAGTGAACACTGTGCGGGAATTCGGCGGTGCGAGACGAGGATTGCCGGGTGTGCGGGCGGCCGTGGCGGTATGCGCCGCGGCGCTGACGATCGCCGGCGGCGCGATGACCGCCGTGGCCGACGAACCCGCGGCCGGACTGTCGGTGGCTCTGACCACGATCCCGGGCGGGGAGCACGCCGGGGTGACCCCGGTCCCGACCCTGCTCGTCTATTCCGACGGGCATGCGGTCGACAGCCCCGACGCCGCCGATCCGGATCGTCCGGCCGACAAGGCACCGCGGCAGCGCAACGGACACGTCTCCCTCGACGCCGTCCACGCCGCCGCCGAGGACGCCAAGAAGCTGGCGGCAGCGGATCTGGGCATGCCCAAGGACGGCAACGGCGGATCCACCCTGCTCGACTTCCTGGGAGCCACACCCGACCAGGATGTGCATCTGGTGGTGTACTCCCCCGGCGGCACCGACGGACTCACCGACGCACAGAAGGCCGACCGCAGCCGTTTCGCGGACCTGTGCAAGAAATTGGTCGACGCCTTCGTCGCCGACCGCTGAGCCGGCCCGGCCGGCTCAGCCGACCGTCCAGGTTTCCCTGCCGTTCAACAGGTCCTGAAGCGACTGCGGCCCAACCGGTTTGCGCTCGACGGCCATCGCGGTTTGCGCACGGACCCCGTCGTCGTAGGTGGGGCGGGTGACGTCGCGGAAGATGCCGATCGGAACGTGAGTCAGGTCCTGGGAGGTCAACCGCGAGAGCGCATAGGCGTATTCGGATCGTTCGCAGTGGGCGTCGTGCACCACGATCTCCCTCTCGGCGACCTCCGCGGTCGCGACGACCTCGAGCCCGAAACCGTTGCGTACCACCGCGAATTCACCGTCGGCGCCGAACCGGATCGGTTCCCCGTGCCGCAAGCGGATGAGGTGCGATTCGGCGTTGTCGCGGCGCAGCGCGTCGAAGGAGCCGTCGTTGAAGATCGGGCAATCCTGGAGGATCTCCACGAACGAGGTCCCGCGGTGTTCGGCCGCGGCGCGCAGCACCTCGGTGAGGCCGGCGCGATCGGAGTCGAGGGCGCGCGCGGCGAAACTCGCCTCCGCTCCCAGCGCCACCGACAATGTGTTGAACGGATGGTCGATCGAACCGAGCGGCGTCGACTTGGTCACCTTCCCCAATTCGGAGGTCGGTGAGTACTGCCCCTTGGTCAGGCCGTAGATCCGGTTGTTGAACAGCAGGATTGTCATGTTCACGTTGCGGCGCAGCGCGTGGATCAGGTGATTGCCGCCGATCGAGAGGGCGTCGCCGTCGCCGGTGACCACCCAGACCGACAGATCCGGCCTGGTCACCGCGAGTCCGGTGGCGATGGCCGGGGCGCGACCGTGGATGGAGTGGATGCCGTAGGCGTCCAGGTAGTACGGGAATCGGCTGGAACATCCGATTCCCGAGACGAACATCAGGTTTTCCCGCCGCAGACCCAGCTCTGCGAGGAAGCCGCGGACGGTCGCGAGAATGACGTAGTCACCGCATCCCGGGCACCAGCGCACCTCCTGATCGGACGTGAAGTCCTTGACCTTCTGCGGCCCCTCGGCGCCGGGTACTCCGGACACGCCGGTCAGGCCGAGATCGGCGCCGATGAGCGAGGTGTCGAGGATGGTCATCGGTATCCCCCTGTCGTGCGGTAGGTCGCCCGGGCCCGGGCATCGAAGGCCTTGTTCTGTTCCAGCTCGCCGATGGATCCGTCCAGTGCCGCGTCGATGACGCCGACCAGCTCCTGGGCGGAGAAGGCGGTCCCGGCCACCTTCGTCCACGGCTGCACGTCGACCAGGTATTTGCCGCGCAGCAGCAGCGCGAGCTGGCCGCCGTTCATCTCCGGCGCCACCACCCGGCGATAGCGCCGCAACACGTCGCCGGTATTGGCGGGGAGCGGATTGAGGTGCCGCAGATGTGCTTGCGCGACCGGCACGCCGCGGCGGCGCGCCCGCCGGCACGCCTCACCGATCGGGCCGTAGGAACTGCCCCAGCCGATCAGCAGCAATTCGGCGGTGCCGTCGGGGTCGTCGACCTCGAGATCGGGCACCGCGATGCCGTCGATCTTCGCCTGACGCAGGCGAACCATCAGTTCGTGGTTGGCCGGATCGTAGGAGATGTTGCCACTGCCGTCCGCCTTCTCCAGCCCGCCGATCCGGTGGGCCAGGCCGCCGGTGCCGGGCCTGGCCAGCGGCCTGGCGAGGGTTTCCGGGTCGCGCGCGTAGGGCTGGAACGGTGCCCCGGCCGCGGCGCCGTCGTCCACCGGTGGCTCGAATGCCGGGTCGATCGGCTCGAGGTCGGACACCCGCGGAATCGACCAGGGTTCGGATCCGTTGGCGATGGCGCCGTCGGACAGCAGCAGCACCGGAGTGCGATAGGTGAGCGCGATCCGCGCCGCGTCCACCGCGGCGGCGAAACAGTCCGCCGGTGAGCGGGGAGCCACGACGGCGACGGGCGATTCGCCGTTGCGCCCGTACAGCGCCTGCAGCAGATCGGCTTGTTCGGTCTTGGTGGGCAGACCGGTCGAGGGCCCGCCGCGCTGGACGTCGATGATCACCAGCGGCAGTTCCGTCATCACCGCCAGCCCGATGGTCTCGCTCTTGAGCGCCAGCCCGGGACCCGAGGTGCTGGTCACGCCGAGTGCGCCGCCGATCGAAGCTCCCAGTGCCGCACCGATTCCCGCGATCTCGTCCTCGGCCTGGAAGGTGGTCACGCCGAAGTTCTTGTGCTTGCTCAGCTCGTGCAGGATGTCGGAGGCCGGCGTGATCGGATAGGTGCCCAGGAATACCGGCAGCCCGGACAGCTGCCCGGCCGCGATCACGCCGTAGGCCAGGGCGGTATTGCCCGTGACCTGCCGGTAGGTGCCCGGCGGCAACGCGGCGGGCGCGACTTCGTATGTGGTGGCGAAGGTTTCGGTCGTTTCGCCGTAGTTCCAGCCGGCCCGGAACGCCAATACGTTCGCCTCGCCGATTTCCGGCGTGGCGGCGAACTTCTCGCGCATGAAGGCCTCGGTACCGCCGAGCGGCCGGCCGTACATCCACGACAGCAGCCCCAGGGCGAACATGTTCTTCGCGCGCTGGCCGTCCTTCTTGCCGACTCCGGCCGGTTCGGTGGCGGCCAGTGTCAGCGACGTCATCGGCACCCGGTGCACCACGAAGTCACCGAGGCTGTCGTCGGTCAGCGGATCTCGCTCGTAGCCGACCTTCGCGAGGGTGCGTTTGGTGAACTCGTCGGTATTGACGATGACCGTCGCGCCCCGTGCGAGATCGTCGACGTTCGCCTTCAGCGCGGCCGGGTTCATGGCGACCAGTACGTCGGGCTGATCGCCCGCGGTGAGAATGTCGTAGTCGGCGATCTGGATCTGGAACGACGACACCCCGGGGAGCGTGCCCTGGGGTGCTCGGATCTCGGCCGGAAAGTTCGGCTGGGTGGCGAGGTCGTTGCCGAAGGCGGCCGCCTCGTGGGTGAATCGGTCTCCGGTCAGCTGCATACCGTCGCCGGAATCACCGGCGAAGCGGATGACGACCTTCTCCAATTTTTCGCTGCCGGTGGGGCCGTCAACGCCCTGATTCGACACCATGCGCCTGCATCACTTCCTCGTAGGGATGAGGTACCACACGCCAAGTTACTCCGCGGCTCGCCGGAGAATCCGTGGAACGAACAACCCGGCGAGCATGCGGTACAACGAATTTCGGCCGCACGCGGCCGGGCCCCCAGGGGCCGGTGGGTCCGCCGGTATCCGGCGGAGCGATCAACCGAACAACGCCAACTGCGGGTCGGACCGTACTGCCTGTATGTCATCGCCCGGCTCGGAGGGGCCCGCGGCCCGGCCCCGTGCCGGTCGTTCCCGGTGCCGGTCGAGCCGATACCGGGTGAGCAGCGGGTCCACCCGCTGCCGTAACCACGCAGAATACTCCGGTGTGACGTACGCCCCACGACCGTACAACTGCCGGTATCGCCGCAGGAGCGCCGGGTGATGTTCGGCCAGCCACTGCAGGAACCAGCCCCGGGTACTGCCGCGCAGATGCATGGGCAGCACGGTGGCCCGCGCCCCGCCGGACGCCGCGATCGCGCCGAGCAACCGGTCCAGGTGGGCGACGTCGTCGGTGAGGTACGGAATGACGGGAGCCACCATCACGTTCACGTCGAATCCGGCCTCGGCCAGCGCGCGCACCAGTTCCAACCGCGCCCGCGGGCCGGGCGTACCCGGCTCGACCGCGCGGTGCAGTTCTTCATCGACCGTCGCGATCGACACCGCCAGACTCACCGGGACCACCTGGGCCGATTGCACGAGCAGCGGCAGGTCCCGCCGCAACAACGTGCCCTTGGTGAGAATCGAGAACGGCGTACCCGCGTCGGTGAGGGCGGCGATGATCCCCGGCATCAAGCGATAGCGCCCCTCGGCCCGTTGATAGGGATCGGTATTGGTGCCCAGCGCGACCGGCTCGCGCCGCCACGAGCGACGGCGCAGTTCCTGGCGCAGCACCGCGGCCACATTCGTCTTGACCACGATCTGGGTGTCGAAATCACGGCCGGCGTCCAGGTCCAGATATTCGTGGGTGGGCCGGGCGAAGCAGTATCTGCAAGCGTGTGAACAGCCGCGCATCGGATTGATCGTCCATTCGAACGGCACCGCCGAACGCTGCGGCACCTTGTTCAGCGCGCTCTTGCACAGCACCTCGTGAAAGGTGACGCCCTCGAATTCCGGCGTCTGCACGCTGCGGACGAAACCGGCACGCTCCAGCCCTGGAAGCGCGCCGTCGTCGGCTGCCGGGTTCTGGTTCTGCCATCGCACCCATCAAGTCGAACACCCGTTCGATACGATGTCAAGGACCGCGCCGCGGACGCACCCCGCGCACGCCGCGGCGCCGGCCCCGCAACGATCTCAGGCCATACTGCTCGCGACCGTGCGCACGGACTCACCCTTATAGAAAGCCACCAGGTCACGCACGGTTTCCTCGGTCGGCCGGGGCAGGTATCCGAGTTCGGTCCGCGCCTTGGTTCCGTCGATCACGGGTGCCGACAGCAATGCGCCCATCGCCGCCCGCGACACCCGATCGCTGCCCAGCATCTTCCCGATCGGTTCCAGCACGGGCAGCGCACCGGAGATCACCTTGGCCGGGATGGCGAAGCGCGGACCCCGCTTTCCGTTGACCTGGGCGGCGAGCTGGGTGACCTCGAGCATCGTCACCATCGCGCCCGAGAGCAGATAGTTCTCGCCGGTACGCCCGCGCTCGCCCGCGAGAATCAGGCCGGTGGCGACGTCACGCACGTCGACCAGATCGAATCCGCCGCCGATCATCACCGGCACCCGGCCGCGCGCGGCGTCCCACAGCGTCGTGTTGATCCTGGAGTCGGAGTGGTCGACCGGGCCGTAGACACCGGTCGGATTGCAGATCACGGCGTCGAGCCCCCGGTCGACGACCGCGCGCAATTCGACCTCGCCCTGGAATTTCGAGCGGTCGTAGACCGGCAACCCCGGATCGACCGAGCGCGGCGCATTCTCGTCGATGCGGCCGCCGCAGGTGTACTGATCGAACGCGTGGATCGAACTCGCGTGCACCATGCGCCGGGCGCCGACGGCGAGTGCCGCTTCGGCCACCACCCGCACTCCCTCGGTGTTCACCCGCCAGGCCAGATCGTTGCGATGCGCGAGGGTGATCACGGCGACGAGATGGTAGACCACCTCGGCCCCGGCCAGTGCCGAACGCATCGACACCGGGTCCAGCACGTCGCCACTCACCCAGGTCACACTCGGATCCGTTGCGCCGGAGGGCCTTACCCGGTCGATGGCGGTCACCTCGTGACCGCGCTCCACCAACTGGTGGAGCAGATTCGTGCCAAGGAAGCCGGCTGCGCCGGTGACTGCGACCTTCATGCGACGAGAATATAGAACCCGTTCTAATTTGCAACATGTTCTAGTTTGTCGGACTCGAATCGCGTCGGCCGGGTCGGTTATATTGAGCCCAGCCCAGCCTCCGGTCGACGCCCGGTCGCGAGGCTTGTTCGACGTTGACGACTCAGTTGACCAACGATGATTGGGGGGCAGTTCGATGAGCGATCTCACCGCCGACCAGAGCGCGATCAGCGCGTTCGGGGCGACACATCAGAGCATCGGAACCGAAATCGCGGGAGCGGCCGATATGGACACCGCGACGCATGTAGCCGCGATGACGCCCGTTTTCGGGCTCATCGGCGCCGACTATCTGGCGATGTTCGCCGCCGCGCAGGTACTGCATTGCAGCGATGTCAACGACCTGTCGGCCAAATGTAATCACTTGGGGCAGTCCGCATTCGGCACCGTTGCGATCCTCGGCGACAACGACGGAGCCGCCGCCGGCGCCCTGGGCGCCATCGGCAACGCGATCGGAGGCTGATCGGTGCACACCATCGGTTCCGGAACCGACTCCGGCGTCATCGCCGCCCCGGCCGCACCCGCCGCCGACACCTCACCGATCGCGCCCGCCGCACCGGTATCCACCCCGGATCCCGTGCTGGCCTCGGCCGCACAGCAGGGCCCGATCACCGATATCCCGCTGCCGCAGCTGCCGCCGGATACGCCGCCCGCATCGGCGCCGGCCTTCACCACCGCACGGAAAGAGTTCGAGGACAACGGTTCCCACGGAGTCGGCGCTCCGCACCTGCCCGGCGGAGGTTCCGGCACCCCCGATGCCGGCGACGCCCATACCGGTGTGCTGGGCGACGCCGCGTCGCCGCTGCTCGGCGCGGGCCACGAGGCGCTGCATCAGGCCGCCGGAGCGCTCGGCGCAGTGCCCGGCGCGCAGCACGTGCTCGAGGGGGCCCAGGCCGCGCTGAACCAGGCGCCGGCCGCACTCGACGGTGCCGCCGGCGCGGTCCAGCAGGCCGGCGCCCCGGTCGCCGCGGCATTGCCGGCGAATCTGCCGCCGATGCCCGCCGATCCGGTGGCCGCGCTGATGAACGGTATGGCCCTGCCCGCGCTGCCGGGTATCGACGTGCTGTTCAAACCGTTCCTCGACCTGCTGTCGAGTTTCGGCACCGGTGTGATGGGGGCCCTGAATCCGGCCGATCTGCTCAGCCAGTCCTCGCAGGTCATCCAGAGCGCCATGCAGATCGGCATGGGCGCGATGAAGTCGGTCGAGCAGGTCTGGCAGGGCCAGTCGGCCGGTAGCGCCCAGGCGGCGGGCCAACAGGTCCAGGCGCACGGTGAGGACGCCAGCCAGCGCGGCTTCGACATCTCGAAACTCACCGACGAGGCAGCGGCGGTGGTGCAGCGCGGCAACGTCCAGCTCACTCAGGTCGCCCAGTCGTTCGCGACTCAGGCCACCGCGCTCGCGCCGGTTGCCCTGACTCCGCCCGGTCAGGCCACGCTGATCGCCACGGCCACCGAATATCTCGGCCAGGCGGTCACGATCGTCAACGCCACCCGCGGCGAATTGGGCGGCTACACCGGCCAATTGGCGAATGTGGTCAACCAGCTCGCCGGCCAGTACGCGCCGCAGGCGGCCGATGCCGCCCAGGCGGTCGCGCAGAACGTCGGGCAGCCGATCGTGGAGCAGGCCCAGAATCTGCTGTCGGGCGGCGGCGCGGACACCCAGGCCGCCGGTCTCGGTGACCTGACCGGTTCCGGCCTGCCCGGGGCTTCGACGCATGCCAGCGCCTTCGGCGGTAACGGCGCGCACCCGGGTTCGATGAGCGGCAGTGGTGCCGGCGGCGGGCTGAGCGGCCTCATGGGCGGGCTCGGCGGCACCGCGTCCGGTGGCGGCGCAGCGGCCAAACCGGGCCTGGGCTCCTCGGTTCCGGGCGCCCGGCCGGGAATCCCCGGGATGCCGTTCGGTCCGGGCATGCCCGGAATGCCCGGCCAGGGCACGCCCGGTTCGGGTTTCATGGGCGGCGGCACACCGGCCGCCGGGCAGCGCAACTCCGACGACGAGCGCGGCCGCACGGTGCAGAACTACCAGAGCCTCACCGGCAACACCGACCTCACCGGCCCGCTGGGAGAGACCGCGCCCGAGGTCATCGGCCAGACCCATTCCGACGAGCTCATCAGCGATTACGAGAACGACCAGCTCTGATCGCCGCGGCGCGTCGGCCGAATCATGACCCGGAATGGCCCGGACCGTACGGTCCGGGCCATTCGTCGTCGGGAGCCGTACTTAGAACAGGTTCATTAGCCCGATCAGTGGCCGAACTCGGGACAACGCACTGCCTATCCCACTAGGATCGCCAGCACAACTAGAATCTGTTCTAGTTTCATATCGGCAACACCCGAGAGGACCACCGATGCGTTTCACCTACGCGGAGGCGATGACCGATCCGGCGCACTACGTACCGCTGGCACAGGCCGCCGAGGCGGCCGGATTCCACAGTATGACCATCGCCGACAGCGTCGCCTATCCCGCGGAGTCGGATTCGACCTACCCGTACACCCCGGACGGCAACCGGGAATTCCTCGACGGCAAACCGTTCATCGAGGCGTTCATCCTCTCCGCCGCGCTGGCGGCGGTGACCACCACGCTGCGGTTCACCCCCTTCGTGGTGAAACTGCCGATCCGCCCGCCGGTGCTGGTGGCCAAACAGGCCGCCTCGCTCGCCTACCTCAGCGGCAACCGCTTCTCGCTCGGGGTCGGCATCAGCCCGTGGCCCGAGGACTTCCAGATCATGGGGGTGCCGTTCGAGCGGCGCGGCAAGCGCATGGACGAATGCATCGAAATCGTGCGCGGCCTCTCGCGGGGCGAGTACTTCGAATACCACGGCGAGTTCTACGACATCCCGAAGATCAAGATCACCCCGGGTGCCACCGAACCGCTGCCGATCCTGGTCGGCGGCCACAGCGATGCCGCGTTGCGGCGCGCCGTGCGCCTGTGCGACGGCTGGATGCATGCCGGTGGCGATCCGGAGGATCTCGACCGCATGCTCGCCCGGCTGAACGAATTGCGTTCCGAGCGTGACGCGTCCACGCCGTTCGAGATTCATGCGGCCTCGCTGGACGCCTACACCACCGACGGCATCAAGCGGCTCGAGGACAAGGGCGTCACCGACGTGATCGTCGGCTTCCGCTACCCCTACGTCGCCGGCGACGACACCGAGCCGCTCGCGGACAAGATCGCACATCTGGAGAAGTACGCGGAGAAGGTCATCGCCAAGGTGTGATCGGCGGCGCGAGCGGTCGATCGGCTCAGCCGCGCTTGGCGAAGCCGAGATCGATCACCGCCTCGCGCTCGGCCGCCAGCTCGGCAACGCTGAGATCGATACGCTCGCGCGAGAATTCGTCGATCTCCAGATCCGGCACGATCGAGTACTCGCCGCCGGCGCACGTCACGGGGAACGAACTGATGAGCCCCTCCGGCACCCCGTAGGAGCCGTCGGAGGGCACCGCCATCGACACCCAGTCACCGGCCGGCGTGCCCAGCACCCAATCGTGAATGTGGTCGATGGCCGCACTCGCCGCACTGGCCGCCGAGGACGCCCCGCGCGCGGCGATGATCGCCGTACCGCGCTGCTGGACGGTGGGAATGAAGCTCTCGCGCACCCAGGCCGGATCATCGACCACGCGATCGGCGGGCTGGCCGCCGATCAGTGTGTGGCTGATATCCGGATACTGCGTCGCGGAGTGGTTGCCCCACACCGTCATTCGCGTGATCGAGGCGGCCGGGGCGCCACTGCGCGCGGCGAGCTGGGCGATGGCCCGGTTGTGGTCGAGCCGGGTCAACGCGGTGAAGCGCGCGGCCGGGACGTCGGGTGCGTTGCTCATCGCGATGAAGGCGTTGGTGTTGGCCGGATTTCCGACCACCAGCACCTTCACGTCGCCGGCCGCGCTGGCATTGATCGCCGCGCCCTGATCGGTGAAGATCGGCCCGTTGGCCGCCAGCAGATCCGAACGCTCCATCCCCGCGGTGCGCGGGCGGGCGCCGACCAGAACGGCGACCGAGGCGCCGTCGAATCCCACCCACGGATCGTCGCTGATATCGATCGAATCGAGCAGCGGGAAGGCACCGTCCTCGAGCTCCATCGCCACGCCCTCGACGGCGCCGACCGCCGCCGGAATCTCGAGCAACCGCAGCCGCACCGGCGTCTGCGGGCCGAGCATGGCGCCGGAGGCGATGCGGAACAGCAACCCGTAGGCGATCTGACCGGCGGCTCCGGTGACGGTGACGGTCACGGGCGTGCGGGTGGCATTGCTCACGACAACTCCTTGTTCACGAGAACTCGACGGTCGGCTTCGATCTTCACCCTAACGACCCTCACCGGCCGAAAGCCGGCACCGTGAGCAACCAGACAGCGCTAGCGCATCGGTACCGTCCCGCAACCGATTTCGATGATCCGCCCGGGGTCTCGCCCGCCACTCACAGCACGGAGAAGGGGCGCCGCCCCTCCGGCGGCACCCCTTCTCGCGGTAGCTCAGATGCAGAATACGACACTGCCCAAGGGGACGCAGATCGCGACGGAACCGTCGATGTCGCTCGCCGTCGGAGAGGTGCCCGATGGGGTCGCGGCAGACGCGGCGGGGGCGACGACAGCACCGAGGGCCACTGCAATGGCGGCAACCGCGGCTGCTTTGCGGAATTTGATGGTATGCATGGCGAACCCTTCGTTCGAACTCTTCCGATCCTGAAAGACTTGCGACTCTCAGTGTTCGCTGCGCGCATCAGTATTTCCAGACATGAAAGAGTCAAACCCCGGACTTGCCGGATACCGGTGTGGTCACAGCCCCGGTCAGGAGCTGCGAATCACAATCGGCGGAGTAAGCCGAGAGGTTGCCCACCGGGGCAAATGCTGATTCGCCCTGTGCTGCTCCCGATCGGAACCCAGTTATCGAACCGTGACGGCATATCGTTCGCGCGGCGCTCCGAGCCGACGAATTATGTCCGTTTCATACCGATCGCCGCTCAGGAAGCGATATCTCGGCTCAGTGTGGCGATGTCACTGTCGCTCAGCCGCACCGGCTGCACGATATCGCGCGCCCGCACCAGCTGCACCGCCCGATACAGCGGCCGCTCCTCCAGTCCGGCGTCCCGAGCCTCGGCCCGCAACTGTCCGACCAGCAATCCGGACAGCGCCAGCGCGGCGGCCAACTCGGTGGAGGAAAGCGCGTCGGCGAGCTTCCGCAATCCCAGGATGTGCAGTTCACGTCCGCTGCCGGCGTCGGTGTACATGGCCAGCGGCACGGTCTGGGTCCGGCCACCCGCGGTGATCCGCAGCGCTATCCGGCTCAGCCGTCCCGGATACACGAGCACCTCGACACCCGTCGCCGCGGCGACGTCGAGCCGCCGTCGCCCCACCAGCGTCCGAGCCTCGATCACGGTGCCCGACAACCACATTCGCCGTCGCCGCACCGCCAGCGCGTAGATCGCCGTCGGCGCGCCGAGCACCGCGCCGACCACGACACCGGCCGGCCAGCTCACGACCAGCCCGACCACCACGCCGACGACGACACCCGCACCGATGGCACCCAGCGCCAGCCGCCGCAGCATCGGCGCGTACAGCTCCGGTGCGATGAGGTCGAGGCCGACCGGCTGCTGCGCCGCGGAATTCGCGTCGTTCACTAGGCCGCGCCGTACTACCGCTGCGCGCCCAGCGCCGCCGACACCTGCGCCACCACCTCGGCGAGCGGGATCTGGCGCTGCTCACCGGAGCCGAGATCCTTCAAGCCCACCTGTTCGTCGGCCAGGTCCCGGTCGCCGAGGACCAGCGCGAACGCCGCACCGGACCGGTCGGCGGCCTTCATCGCGCCCTTCACGCCACGCCCGCCATAGGCCAGGTCGACCCGGATCCCGGCCGCGCGCAGGTCGGCCGCGAGCACCACCAGCCGGGCCATCGCCGCCTCCCCGAGCGGCACCCCGAACACATCGACCCGCGCGGGTTCGCCCGCGGCCTTACCCTCGGCCTGCAACGCCAGCATGGTGCGGTCGACACCGAGTCCGAACCCGATCCCGGACAGCGGCTGGCCGCCCAGTTCCGCCATCAGCCCGTCGTAGCGCCCACCGCCGCCGATACCCGACTGCGCGCCCAGGCCGTCGTGCACGAATTCGAACGTGGTTTTGGTGTAGTAGTCCAGGCCGCGCACCATGCGGGGGTTGACCACATACGGCACGCCGAGCGCGTCCAGGTGGCCCAGCACCTGCTCGAAGTGCGCCTTCGCCGAGTCGGAGAGGTGGTCGAGCATCAGCGGCGCCTCGCCGGTGAGGGCGCGGACCTCCTTGCGCTTGTCGTCGAGCACCCGCAGCGGGTTGATCTCGGCGCGGCGGCGGGTCTCCTCGTCCAGCGGCAGGGCGAACAGGAACTCCTGGAGAAGTTCGCGATACTGCGGCCGGCAGGTCTCGTCGCCGAGCGAGGTGATCTCGAGCCGGAAGCCCTCGAGCCCCAGCGACCGGAAGCCCGCGTCGGCGATGGCGATCACCTCGGCGTCCAGCGCCGGATCGTCGACGCCGATCGCTTCCACGCCCACCTGCTGCAACTGCCGGTAACGTCCGGCCTGGGGCCGCTCGTAGCGGAAGAACGGGCCGGAATAGCACAGCTTGACCGGCAGCTGACCGCGGTCGAGGCCGTGTTCGATCACCGCCCGCATGACCCCGGCCGTACCCTCCGGCCGCAGGGTCACACTGCGTTCACCGCGGTCGGCGAAGGTGTACATCTCCTTGGTGACCACATCGGTCGATTCGCCCACACCGCGCGCGAACAGCGCGGTGTCCTCGAAGATCGGCAACTCCACATGTCCGTATCCGGCCAGTCGCGCGGCGTGCACGAGCCCGTCCCGTACGGCGACGAACTCCGCCGAGGTGGGCGGCACATAATCCGGAATCCCTTTCGGGGCGGTGAAGCTGCTGGTCTTGGTCACAATGGTCCAGTTTCCCCCACCCGGACGCGGCAAGTCCAACCGGTTCACCCAGCACGAGGCCGAGCAGCGCGATTGTACGGAACGATCCGGGGAAGTTAGGGGTCGTCTCAGGAAGTGATGGCACACTCTTATGCCGATACGCAACCGACACGGGAGGACCGGGTAGTGCCGACCAACGAACAGCGACGAGCGGCGGCCAAGCGCAAGCTGGAACGCCGACTGGAGCGACAGGCGCAGCGTGCGCGCAAGCGTAAGCAGCTGGCGATCGCCGGATCGGCGCTCGGTGTGGTCGTGGTCGTCGCGGCCGGCGTCGGGATCTACTACCTGACCCGCGGCGACGACACCGCGAACGCCGCGGCCAAGACCCCCGACGCCTCGCTCTCGTCCACCCCGCAGGCCGCTCCCCCGCCGGAGGCCAAGCCCAAGACCGCGACGGTGAGCTGCGCCTACACCGATGCCGGCCAGGCCGCCAAACCGGTGCACAAGCCCGAGCAGGCGGAGGTCTCGACCGCGGACTCGCCGAAGGTCGCCGTCGACACCAACCGGGGGCCGATCGGCATTTCGCTCAACGCCGGTGAATCGCCCTGCACGGTCAACAGTTTCGTCAGCCTGGTGCAGCAGAAGTTCTACGACGGCACCCCCTGCCACCGCCTGACCACCGGCGAGGGACTGAAGGTGCTGCAGTGCGGTGATCCGAGCGGTCAGGGCAACGGTGGGCCGGGTTATGCCTTCCCCAACGAGTACCCGACCGACCAATTCGCGCCCGGCGACCCCAACGCCCAGCGGGTTCCGGTGCAGTACAAGCGTGGTGTGGTGGCGATGGCCAACAGCGGCCCCGACACCAACGGCAGCCAGTTCTTCCTCGTCTACGGCGATTCCCAGCTGCCGCCGCAGTACACCATCTTCGGCACCGTCGACGAGGCCGGGCTGAAGACCCTCGACGCCATCGCCAAGGACGGCGTCGAGGACCCGTCGACCGGCGACGGCGCGCCGAAGCAGCCGGTCACGGTGAAGACGATGCAGCTGAGCTGATCCCCGGCGCGGGCCCGGATCCGCCTGCGATGGACCGGATCCGGGGTTAGGCTGCCCTGCTCCGCGCTGGTAACCTCATAGAACGGACAGCGCTGAAGGTGGGGCGCCGCCACCACGGATCGACCGTTCGTGTGGCGGAGTCCGATACGAAGCACCACAATCGTCCACAGAGACAACTGCAGCATCGGGGAGCAGGCAATGGCCGAGGAACTCGACGACATCGGCCGCGAGACAGCGGCTTTGATGAGGCAAATGTTGCAGCTTGCGACACTGGTCGCACTGCGCACCCGCGAACGTGGTCAGCGAGAAGCCGAAGCGCGCGTGAAGGTCACCCAGGAGCGGGTCAAGGAGACCCGGGAGCGATTGCTGCGCGAGGCTCGCGAAGCCAAGGCGAAGGATCCGCGCAACCTGGAATTGGCCCGGATGCTCGAGCGGCCCGCCCTGGAACGCGGTATCTCGCTGGAGAAGGACCGCCTGGAACATTCCCGGGTGGCGCGCGGCGCCCGCACCGCCGAGCGGCAGAAGGCGCGTGAACGCGAACTGACCCGCTACGACTCCCCCGAGCGGCGCCAGGCCTTGGCCGCCCATCTGTCCCGCGTCGGGGTGGCGCCGGAATTGGCGGCCGTGCGCATGCTCATGGACGTCAGTCAGGCGCAGCCGCCGCAGGCCGCGGTCCGCACCCGGCCGGAGGAACCGCCGCGGGTCACCCGCGCGCGTGAACACGACGAGCGGATGCGCGAACGCGAACGCGGCCGCGATCGTTCTCGCTGACGAACCCGCTCACGACTGTGCCGCCGACCCGGAACGGGTGGCGGCACAGTCGTTTTCGGCGACGGTCGTTCTCGCGGAGACGGGTCGCGGATCAGCCCTTGTTCGGGTCGGCCTTGCTGGGTTCGCCGAACATGCCCTGCTGCGGCGGGGTGAGCGGGAGGGGGCTGAGCATATCCTTGTGGCCGTTGCGGACACTGCAGTATTTGAACGGCCCGCGCGGATCGAACAACCGCCCCATATGCGGGTCCGCGTGGTCGAGGAACCACACACTCATCCCCGTCTGCGGATCCTGGCGCAGGTACTCCCATGCGCGCCAGAGTGCTTCGAGGCGCATGGCCGCCTCGGCGTGCTTCCACCACTCGGGGCACCACACCGTATCGGTGAGGTCGGTGACCTGACGCCGGTAGACGAGGCTGAGGTAGTTCTCCACGAACTCGACCACGTTCGAGTAGATCATGTCCTGGGGCTGGTCGTTCACAGCGGGCGAACCTCCTCGGGCTGTCCGTAGGTCTCGGGCGGCTCACCGGGCATCGATCCGCCGTCGAGGACGGTCCGCTCACCCACGAGGTCGCTCATCGTGGTGCGACGCTGCGGATCATGCTGTTCGATCGACTTGCGCACCTCGGCAGCGTACTCCCCTTCCCACCACGGCACGGTCCGGACGAGCACCGCGGGCGCACCCGAGGAGAACACCACGGCCCGCCCGCGCGGCAGGGTTGCCAGCGCGTTCGCGTTGAGGGTCCGCGAGGAGCCCAGCGAACGCGAATAACTCTTGCCGCCTTTGGATTCCGAGACCGACGACGAGATGGAGTCGTAGTCGCCGATCGCCTCCGAACGGGCCGCCAGGAATGCCATATCGTCGACGCCGGGGCCGAGGACCTTGATATTGGCCGCCGCCCACAGCGCCTCCATACCGGCCTGACCCCAGCACCGCACGCCCTGCGCCCACGACTGCAGGACGGTCATCACGACGATGCCGCGAGATCCGAAGTGGCTGTACTGCTTCGGCAGATCCTTCCAGCGCACGATGTTGGCCGCCTCGTCGAGCACCGCGAGCAGCGGAATGGAGAGCCGGCCCATGTGTTCATGGGTCGCCTTACGCATCGCGACGTCGACGACCGCTTCGGTGAGGGCACTGACCAGCGGGCCGGCCGAACCGCGGCCCTCCAGCGACAGGCAGTACAGGGTTCCGTTGCGGTTCAGGAAGTCCCATTCATCGAACGCGTAGCGATCGGTGCCCGGCGTGACCCATTGGTGCACATTCGACAACTTCAGGCAGCGGACCATCTTCTTCGCCGTACCGAAGATGCTGTCACGGACCCGTTCGGAGGCGTTGTACTGCTGTGCCAGACCCGAGGCCACGTAATGGTGCCCGGCGGCGCGCAACAACTGGACGGATTCGGTGTCGCTCGGATCCGTCACCCAGTCCCATACCTGGGTGATCGACCGGTTGGCTACGGCGGCAGCGAGGAACATACCCGCCAGCAGATCTTCGGCCTCCGGGTCGAAGAAGCTGTCGGGGGTACCTTCGCCACCGTCGTCGGCGTCGGCGAAGTGACCTGCGAGTCGTGCCGCTCGCATCTCACATCCTTCGTGCCGGGCGTCCACCCAGCCCAGCGGATCCCAATACCAGAGGGCGTGCTCTTCACCCGCGACGCCCTGTGGGTCGAAGACGAACGTGCGAGAACCCTTGCTCTCCCGCACATCTCGGGTCGCGTCGACCACATCGCGCTTGTTGGAGGTGACGAGGACCGGGCCGATCGCCGACAGGATCGCCGGAATCACCCGCGCGGAGGTCTTACCCTGGCGGGGGCCCCAGATGTCGAGATGCAAATCCTCGTACGAACCGAACAGCATCACACCATCGATCACCCCGACACCGATCGGCACGCCGGGCGAATCCTCGTAGCCGAGCCGCACGCCCAACTGCCGGGCCTTGTCCCGCACCCCGGCCTCGGTGAGTGCCGCGATCGCCCCGCCGCTCCCCATGTACTGGGCCTTGTCGTCAACCGGCAGTTTTCCGCGGCTGCGGCGCTTCTTCATCTCCCGCCGCATGAACACGATGCCGACGACGACGAGCACGACGAGCAGCACGATCACCGTGGAGGCGGTCGGCCACGTCAGTTGTCCCCGCGCGATCTTCGCGATGCAGGCGATCGGATTGATCGGCACGTCCTGGGGCACCGTCGACAGCTTGTTGCCCAGATGCAGTGCGCCCCAAAGGGTGCCGACCACCGCGAAACCGATGTAGATCAGATACAGCGCGAGGTCCGGTCCCGGATCGGCCGGGTCCTTCACCTTCTTCGCCATCTCGCCTCCTGGAATGACCGAGTATGTGGCTGCGGCTCAACGGAATCCGTCGAGCCGCCAGCCGTCGGGGGTGCGGACGACGGTGGCGATCACCGTCGTGGGGGGTAGCGTCTCGCGGGTACCGTCGGTGTGCACGGCGGTCTGCTCGATACCGATCTTGAACTGCTGGTGGTCCGAATCGCCGTTGCCCGGGGCCTGCTCGCCGGATGCGAAGGTGAACGCTTCCACGCGCACACCCGAACGCCCCCATTCGGCCCAGCGCAGCGTCGGTTTCGGAGTCTCCTCGCCCGGCGGTGCGTCGAGTGTGCGAAGCAGGCTGGGGCCCAGCCACTTCCGGGCCCGGGCGAGCGAGGCGCCCTGCGTCTCGGTGGCCGGATACCAGGTGAAGATCTCGCGCAGCGCGGCGACGGCGACGCCGTCGGGAGTGCCGGGATCCGGTGCCGGGGCGGCCTCGAGCTGACGCGGAGTCGACGTGGCCGCCGGTGGTTCGGCTCGTTCGGACCCGCCCGCGCAGCCGGACAGCAGTGCGACGCTCACCACCAGCATCACCACCAGGTTCGCGTAGACGGCCCGTCCCGTAGGTCGGCGGCCCGGCGCCCGGAACTCCGGACGCTGTCTCCAGATTATCGGTCCCGGTCGGTGCCGGGCGACTCCCGGCGATCCGGCGATCCCGGCGTGTCCCGATCGTCGTACCGTCACAACACCCTCCGTAACCGCGCGTCGCCGGGCACGGGCGCTTCGCTCACGCCCGAGGGGTCGGTGGAACGGATCATCCGGCCGTTGCCGGCGTAGATGCCGACCTCGGCCGGCCCGCGCACCCCGAAGCGGGAGAACACCAGATCGCCCTGCTGGGCGTTGCGCATCGGCACCTCGACCCCCGCCTCCCACTGTTGTTCGGCGGTCTGCGGCAACGTCTTCGCGCCCGAGGACGCCGCGAACACCGCGGCCGAGGTCAGCCCCGGGCCGTCCAGTCCACCGCCGGTCGGCCCCTGCGGGCCACCGCCGCCCCACACGTACGGGGTGCCCATCCACTGCTGGGCCGCGGCGAGGATATCGGCGCCCGCCGAACCGTGACCGGGCTGGAATCGGCCCATCGATCCCGGCGCCCGGTACTGCGCCTCCATCGCGAGGATATTCGTGACGTAGGGCCGGGTTTCGGAGAAGTGCGCGGCCACCTGATTGGGCATCCCGCCCGAGGCGAGGACCGCACCCTCGCCGGCGTTGTAGGCGGCCAGCGACAGCGGCACCACATCACCGTGCACCTTGCCCTCGCCGATCCACCGCTCGACCTGATGGGCGATCGAACACATGTAGCGCCCCTGAGCGATGATCGCGTCGCCGTCGTCCCACAGACTGGCCTGCCCGTTGCCGTCCGCGTCGAGCAGATACGGCCGCCCGTCGTCGGGATCGGTGGCCCGCGCTGTGGTGGGCAGGAATTGAGCCAGTCCCTCGGCGCCGGCGGGCGAGGTGAGCCCGCGCTGGAATCCGGATTCCTGACGGCCCTGCGCGGCCAGCACCGAGGCGGTGATCTCCGGGCACAGCGAACCCGCACGGCGATACCAGATTTCGAGTTCCGGCGGCACCTTGCCGTCGGCGAGCGCGCCGCCGGCGCTGCCGAATCCGCGGCTGCACAGCGGGTTCGTCGAATACGGGAAGGCGCCACCGGCATTGGGTGTCAGCGCGCCGTCGAGCCACGGCAGCGGATCGATCTGACGCCCGCCGGTCAGGCGCCCGCCGGGCACGATCTCGAAATGCAGATGTGGACCGGAGGATTCGCCCGCCGACCCGACCGCGCCGATCTCCTCACCGGCTCGCACCCGCTGCCCGACCCGCACCTTCACCCCGCTCGCCCACTCGTGGCCGTAGACGGCGGAGAAGGGACGGCCGTTGACGTCGACGGAGTCGATCACGATCCAGTTGCCGAAGCCGGAGGCGGGACCGGCGGCGACGACGACGCCGTCCGCCACCGAGAACTCCGGGGTGCCGTCCGGTGCGGCCAGATCCACACCGAGATGGGTGCCTCCGCGCGCACCGAAGGTGTCCGACACCGTGAAGGATCCGCCCGGCAGCGGCCAGGTGCGCCGGATCGGCGCGATCCCCGCGGCCAGCGAGGGCGCGCCGGTCGCACTCGGATTCGCCTGTGCCGCAGGGATATCGGCGGCACTGGTGGAGGCGGAGGTGGAGCCGCGCGGGTCCGTCGTGGCGGTCGGTGTGGTGGAGCCCGACTCCGGCGCCCCCGCTGCCCACGGCGCGCCGGAGGTGTCCGGCAGGCCGGAACCGGGCGCGGTCGGCTGATCGGCGCACGGATCCTCCGAGGAGGGCAACACGATCACCACCACGAGGGTGATCAGAGAGACGACACCGCCGAGGACGAGGGCGGTGAGGGTTTTCGCGTTCACCGCGCACCCGTCATGTCGCGCGGCGGGTTTCGTTCAGGGTTTCCACCAGGGTGCGATTCATTTCCGCCGCGGCCGCCAACTGCTGCTGCAGCAGCGCCACTTTGCGGCGCAGGGCCACCGCGTCCATCCGTTCCAGGCTGGGCCCCTCCGCGGCACGCACCCAGTTGCGCACCGAATTGGTGTGCACGCCGATCTGTTCGGCGACGACCCGGCAGGCCTCCGACTCGCTGCGCAGTTTGTCGGTCAGCGCGACGACCTGCTCCACCGCCGCCTTCCGCACCTGCGGCGACACTCTTCGGTATGACCTGTGCGGCATCACGCGGCACTCCCCTCGTCGCCCCGCCGGGCCGTGGATTCGGTGAATTCGCTGAAACGCTGGTTGGTCTCGTGGATTCCGCTCTCTTTTTCCGACACGGTGAACTCCATATGGAACGGGATGCCGGGGCGGCGATCCTCACCGATCTTGAGCAGGAACTTTCCGGTGCCGGGCGCGGGCGGTCGGGCCTGGCCGGGTTTGAGCGCCTCGCCGGTCAGCGCCTGCGGGGCCGACCAGCTGGTGACCATCTCCTCCTCGGCGGAGGTGAACGGGATCGTCGAGTCCAGGCGGCTGATCTCCTCGGGTGGCAGCGCACCGAAGATCTTGGCGCGCGCGCGTTCCAGGAAGCCCAGCGCCTTGGCGATCGCGGCCTCGGATCCGAGCGACTGCAGGTCCTTGATGGTGTGGCTGATCATGATCAGCGAGGTCGCCATGCCGCGCTGCAGACGGGTCAGTTCGTCGACGCGGTCGACCATGAAGTCGCCCAGTCCCAGCACCTGCCACAGCTCGTCCATGACGACCTGGAAGTAGCGCTGCGGTCCCAGTTTGCCGTCGGCGAGGACGTGCGCGGCCTCCACCGAGGCGAAGCCGTCGGCCCAGCAGGCCAGCATCACACCGGCTTTGAGCTTCTTGTCCCCGGTCGGGATGTGCGAGACGTCGATGCAGACCGCCACCGAGGAGGTGTCGATCGGTGTCGTGGTCTGACCGTTGAAGACCGCGCCGAACGGTCCCTGGGTCAGTGCGCGCAGCGACCGCCGCAGCCCCTTGGTGGCCTCGTGGTATTCCTCGGCGTTGTCGGCGCCGGCATCGAGCATCAGCTCCTGGCCGCCGCCGACCACCACCTCGAGCAGATCCTCCATGATCGGCGGCGATTCCGGAGCGAAGCCGCTGCCCTCGCGGTACAGGATGCGCAGCGCCGTGGAGATCAACGTCTCCTCGTAGTCGCGCACGCGGGCGCCGCGCACGAGTTCCACCAGACCCGCGATCAACGTGACCTGGCGGGCCCGCAATTCCTGGGTCACCTGCAGTTGCAGTGCGGGCAGGTCGTCCAGCAGCGGCACGATCGAGCCGAGCACACCACCGGCGAGCGGATTCAGTTTGCCGTGGCCGTAGCCGAGATCGATGACCTGGCCGCCGACCATCTCCACCAGCTTGCGGTAGTCGGGTTTCACATCGGCCAGGATCAGCGGCGTGATGCCCTGGGCCACACCGCCGAGCACGATGCGGCGCACCAGCGACGACTTACCGAAACCGTTGAGCCCCAGCACGAACAGGCTCGGGGCGGTGATGAAACTGCCGCGCATGAACCAGTTCATCGGGTCGAAGCACACCGGCGCGCCGGTGTGCAGATGCGAGCCGAGCGGGGTGCCGATCAGCGGGGCGCCGGCGCCCACCGACCACGGCCACAGTCCGGCGACCTGCGCGGTGGTGGCCCGGTATTCGACCGGGCGGCCCACCACGTTCATCCGGCCGCCGCCGGGGCCGACATAGCCGCGATCGGTCAATTGCGCCGTGCCGCGGTCGAATCCGTCCTCGACGACCGATTCGATGCGGGCCGCGGCGTTGACGCGGCGCAGGTCGTCGGTGCGAATCCGGAACGCCGCCCAGGCGGCGCGCAATCCGGCGCCCTCGCGGGCCACCGCCTCCAGCCGCGCCCGGGCCGCATCGTCGAGCAGAGGCGGGCCCTGATTCTTCTTCTTGACCGGTTTACTGCGCCGATCCCGCCGATTGCCCGCTTCGGCGTCGGCACGAGCGGTCCGCGAAAGCTGTTCGTAGGACGCCATTTTGGAGCCGTTGCGATCACGGAGCGTGCGCTGTCCCCGGCCGGATCGCCGCGCGGGCGCTTCCGTCCGGCGGCGCGACGACCCCGAATTGTATTCGGTGCGCGTACTCCGCCGCGGCGCCGGCTCGTAGTCGCCGGTCATGTAGCGCCCTCCGCGCGTCTCGGGCGATACCTGGTCGAATCCGGCCGGCAGCTCGGCCGAGTGCGGGGTGCCATGCGCATAGGAAATCTCTCGATCGTCGGACCGGTCCTCCGGCCCGCTCACCCGGCGCCGGGTGCGGGCACCGGCCGAATTGTCGTGCGGCGCATCGTGGTCGGCGACGCGGGACGCGGACGCGGTGTCGCCGCCGGAGCGTGCCGCGGTCCGGTCGTCGGCGGCGGCGCCGTCCGCCGCACCGGCTCGACCGCTCGCGCGGGTGCGCGCGGACTCGGTGCGGTCCGTGGAGGCGTCCCGCTCGGCCTCCTCGGCACGAGCGGCGCGGTCGCCGTCCACGAGGTCCGCACCCTGGTCCGGTGAGTCGTGGTCGCTCGGCGCCGGGCGCGTCGCGGTCGGCGAGTCCGCATCTCCGGGCGGTGGCGGAACCGCTCCGGCCGCGCTCCCGTCCCGCCCGGACTCCTCGGCCGTGCCGGCCCCTTGCTGTCGAAGGCCGCTCGCCGTCGTCGGCGTCACCGTATCGCGTTCGGCGCCATGGCTTTCACGGTCCGCGCTGTCCTCCGCGCCCACGACCCGGCGACCGGCTCGCGGCGTCGCCGTGCGGGTCGTCGCGACGTCGTCGCGCGTCTCGTCGTTCTCGGACAGGGTCGTTCGCGGTGCCGCGTCACCGTTCGATCCGGTATCACGGCCCGGGTGCGTGCTCGACCGGTCGATGTCCCGGCCACCGTAGGACCGGTTGCGCGCCGACTCCGATGTCGACCGGCCGCCCCGGTTCCGCTCGGACTCCACCCCATCCCCGCCCGCACGGCCGCGGGCGCCGCCCGCATCGCCGGTCCCGCGGCGGTTCCCGTCGCGCCCGGCCGATCCGTCTCGGTCGCCGTCCGCCGGACGACGACGCCCCGGCTCCGACTCGGCCCGCCGCATCGCACGGTCGCCCCCGGCGGATCCGGGCCTCGCCGCATCGTCACCGCGCCGCCGCGGACTTCCCGAGCCGCGCTCGCCGGAGATCGGGTCACTGCCCGAACCACGGTGCGGCGCACCGCCGCTCACGTCCGGTTCGGGTGCCGGGCGACGCTCGGTCTCCCGCCGGGGAGCCGTTCCTCGGGTGCGTCCCGAACCGTCCGCGCCGGCATCCGTGCGCGAGTGCCCCGTCGCGCGCCCACCGCGTTCCTGGGGCGCGGCGGCGTCCGGTCGGGTGCGCTCACCCTCCTCGCGTCGTGCTCGCCGGCGCGCCGGGCGCAGCGGTACGTCGTCCCAATCGGCAGGTGCGCCACCGTATTCCGAGCGGGGCAGGCCGGGCGCGTAGGCCTCGATGCCCCATTCGTCGTCGTGGCCCGTGCGCGTGCGCGGCCGGGCCTGGACCGGGTTCTCCGGATCCACCACCCGTTCGCTGTAGCGCGGTGGTTCGCCCCGGTAGCGAACCGGCGGCTCGTGCTCACCTGCCATCTGCGCTCACCCCGCCAATGCCTTGGGAATACTCGCGTGTTCCGGCAGGATCACCCCGCAGCCGAGTGAGGCCGCGAAGGCCGCCGCCTGGTAGCGGTAGCAACGCCGGATCTTCAACCGGGCCTGTGTGGACAGGTCGCGGGTAATGGCTTCGATCCGCGGCAGATCACCGCGCAGCGGTTCGGTGATGGTGACGAGCGCACCGAATCGGGTCACGCCGTGACCGCGCGCCTGTTCCTCACGCGCCTGCTGGGTGGCGCCCACCCGCAGCGTCGCCGAGGCGGAGACCACGCCCCGTTCGCTCTGCTGCGCGACCAGCGCGTTCTTGTAGTCGTCGTCCACGATCTCGGCGGCGTCGGCGGCCGAATGCGGACGGTAGACGATCGCGATCCGCTTGCGCGGGACCTCCGGATTCGGTGCCAGCAGGCGCTGCAGCACCCGCTCGTCGACCGCGCCCTCGGGTGCGGCGTCCATCTCCCAGGTGACCGAGCGGCCGCCGTCGTGGATGAACTGATCCCAGCGTTCCTCGTGCGAGATCGGGCCCGCGTCGGCCCAATCCAGCCCGTGCCCGCCGATCTCGCCGGCGGCCACTTCCAGATCGGCCTGCGCGGCCGGGTCGTAGCTGCGACGGATGAACGAGATCACCTCGTCGGCCGACATCGGCTGCGCCCGCACGCCCGCTTCGGCCAGCGCCGCGCAGATCCCCGGCAGCCGGCGACCGATCTCGACGGCCTCCTCGGCCGGATTCTTGCGTCGCTCGGCGGTGGTGGCCTTGAACGTGATCGCCACGCGCGGCAGCAGTTGCACGCGCTCCTGCGGCAATTCGGTCGCCAGCTCGTACATCACCTGCTGCGCCAGCGCCGGCGATTCCGGCCGGGTGATGGTGGAAACCTCGGTGAGCAAACGGTTTCCGGTCTCCGGCACGGTATCGATCACCGGAACCACCGCGACGATGTCGGAGGTCTGGCCCAGCGAGGCCAGGAAGGTTCCCCAGGCGGACACCCACCGATCGATCACCGGCTGGTCGACCGCCTCGTGTCCCTGCGGCCAAGCCCGGAGCACGACCGTGTACTGCGCGAATTGCGGCAGGTGGATCATGCCGAAGCTGTAGCCGCCGGCGTCGATTCCCTCGTACAGCCGCGAGGGCGCCATCAGTCCGGGCAGGCGCGCGACGCCGCCGGGGATGCGGGAGAACCGGCCGCCGCGATAGACGTGCTCGCCCTTGCTGCGACCGCGCAACCAATGGAACATCATCAATCCCGTCTCGTAACCGGAGCGGCCCCCCGTCCGCCACACCAGTGGAACCATCACGACCACACCGATGATCGCGACGAACAGCGCCGGTTTCGGCCCGGCGACCAGCGCCGTCATCAGGGCGGTGATGACGACGACGAAGCCGAGCACCGTCTCCCCCCAGCGCAACCCGAAAAGGCCTGCGCTGCGGGGCTTCTGCCACAGCCCGTACGAGCGGCGCTCGTAGGTGTCGGTCGTCGTCATCGCGGGATGGTGCTCCTGCCGAGGTCGGGTGCGCGGTTGGTCCAGCGGTCACCGGCGATATCGCCCATGGCTTCGTCGGCGCGGTTGAGGTGCGCGCCCGCGGCCCGGGCCGTCGCGATGTTGTTCATGGCTCGCGACGCGCCGGATGGTACCGCCGCGGCACCGCCGGGTGCGCGCGAACTCGCGGGCGCCTGCTGACCCCCGCCACCGCCGCCCGGGCGCGGGCCGCGCGGCGGAACGGGCCGGGGACTGCCGCCGCGACCGGTACCGCCGGGCGGACGCTGACCTCCGTTGCGCCCCACATATCCCGGCGCTCCCGCCGCCGCCTGCGTGCGCACGCCGACCGCCTTGGTACCCACCGCGCCCAGTGCGGCTGCTCCCAGCAGCACCGCTCCGGTGGCGCCCAGGCCGGATCCACCGCTGCCGGCGATCGCCACCGCCGGGGTGACCAGCCGCATCAGCGCCGGCAGGACGAAGGCGACACTGCACAGCAGTACGATCGCGACCAGCATCCGCTGCGCCTGGTCGGCGTCCGGCAGACCCGAGGTCGGAGTCGTCGAGTTGGTGTCACCGGCGGTGACGAAGGCGATCATGTAGACGATCGCGGCCACCGGTTTCCACAGCATGAACGCGATGATCCAGCCGATCAGCTTCGGATACGCCTGGCGGCCGGTACTGGTGCCCGACGCCGCCGCGGCCAGCGGCAGCACACCCGCGGCCACCACCAGCATGCCCTGGCGCACGATGGCCAGCACGATCTGCGCCAGCGCGCCGAGCAGGCCGACGATCGCGATGATCAGCACCAGGCCGGGCGAAAAGGCTTGCAGCTTGGAGGTTTTCACCATCAACTCGGCGAGGCTGCGGGCATTGCCGTTGGTGGCGTCCTCGATCACCCACTGCGAGAAGCGGTCCGAGGCCTGCGTACCCGCGACCACCACCGCACCCAGCATCCAGGAGCTGAAGACCACGCGGGCGAACATCCGGAACGATTCCGCGGCCTCGCTCAGTGCCGCACCGCGTCTGGCTTCGGCGAGTCTGGCGCCGGACAGGATCACCGACACGATCAGCAGCAGAATCTGCGCTTGATAGGTGTAGTCGTTGATCTTCTGGAACAGCGCTCCTCCGTCGCTGATGCGATCGTTGGGCACCTTCATCCAGAAGGTGAGCGCCAGGATCAGCGCCTCGCCCAGACCGTTCATCAACGAGTCGACCACCTTGCCGAAGGTGGAATCCCACGCCTTGTCCTTCACCGCGTTCGCGGCGTCACCGGGATGGGTGGCGGCGTTGCCGGCCTTGCACGCCGCGGAGGCGGCGTCGCCGAGCGATACGCCGGGCAAGCCCAGACCGTCGAGATCGTCGTGAATCTCGTTACAGGTCTGGTCGAATCCGTAGGTCTGCCCGTAGGCCACCGTCGGGGTCGCGATCATGACGGTGAACACGACCGCGAGGATCGTGACGATGCGCCTCACCATGAGATCCACTCCTCGATGCGTCGCAGGGAATCGATCCGGACCATCGGCTGACTCTCGTGCCTTTCTCGAAAACGCTGTGCTCACCATCGGGTCCACCCCTGCAGGGTGTCGACGTATTCACTCGGCGTGGCTCTGGTGTCGGTGGGTTTGAGTCGCCAATCCCCGTTGTCCCACACCATGATCAGCCGGATCGCCGCCCACACCTGTTTGCCGTCGTTGTTCGGCCCGCGGGCGGCCAGCCGCACGATCGCCATATCGTCGGCGTAGTTCTCGATCTGGAACGCGTCGGGTGCGACAAGGTACTTGGTGATCCGCGCCGGCTGCTGATCGGGCAGCTTGCCGTCACCGCGCGCCTTGTCGTAGGCCGCGATCTGCTGGGCCGAGACCCGCACCTGGCGCACGTACAGATCCCGGTCGCCGGGCCGCGCGTTGAGCCGATAGGTGATCTGCGCCGCCGCCAATGCCGCCCCCTGCGGTGTGTGGGAATAGCCGACGGCCAGCCCCTTGTCGTCGATCCGGGTCGGACCGTCGCTGGTGGAGAACGGCACCGAGGCGCCGTAGACCCGCTGCCAGCCGCGCGGTTCGGTGGTGCCGGCGGGTGCCGCGGTCAGCCAGTCCGAATCCGACGAGCTGTGCTGCTGCGCGGAATTCTGCGGAAGCGGTTGTCCCGCAGGGTTGTTGGGAATATCGACTCGCCGGCCGAACAGATCCGTATCGGGTCCGGCGAATCCGGTCGCGCCCGAGCCCGCGACGGGCGAGGGCGGCGGATCCGCTTTCCGGGCGCCGGAAGAGGAGGTGTCGCGGCCGACGTAGACGAAGACGCCGACGATCACGATCAGGGCGATCACGGCAGCGGAGACGATGACGCCGAAGGAGACGCCGCTGCGCTCGTCGTAGGTGTCCTTGTTACTCATACCGTCACCTCCCGTCGCAGTTCGTCGTCGAATGTCGTTTCGTCGAATGTTGTTGTCGCCGTGGTGTCGTCGGCGGGCATACGGAAATCTGTCACCGGCTCACGCAGGAAGCAGGGTCAATGCGATCGCACTCGCCGAACTGGCCACGATGGCGCCGAGCAGGCTCATCACGATGCCGTGCGAGGCGTCGTTGACGGCCATGTCGTCGCGCATCGCCGACCACAGCCGGCCCGCGGAGATGATCATCCAGGCCAGGCACAGCAACAGCACGCACCACAGTAACCAGTTGATCAGCTGCATGATCGGTTCGATCACGTCCGCGGGCATCTGCTTGTAGGCCAGCACGATCGCGGCGCCCCTCACGATCCGATGACTGCGTTCATGATCGTGCCCGCACTGGTGGCGACGATGCCGCCGATCATGGCGCCCGCCACCATCTTCGGCGATTCCAGGCCGCCACCGGTCCACTTCTCCCAGGCGAAGCGGCCACCGGCGTAGGTGATGCCCAAGATGCCCGACAGCAGCACGAACCACGTGAAGTAGCGCACCAGTTTCATGAGCTTGTCGGCGGCCGGCGGCGTCTCGGGTGTCGGATTCCCGACCTGAGCGAGAACAACGCCGTACGTCTCGTGTACAGCGGCCAGGATGGTACTCATCGAGCGTCCTTCTCAATAGGTGATCGGAATACAAAGCCGGGTACCGGAGGTACACCGTCGGAAACAGCTGTCGGCGTGTTCGCGGCAGCACAACGTCCGGGCACGATCATCGTTGCTCCTCCTGTTGCGAACCGGCGCCGACCGTCTCCCGCACGAGGTCGACGATGCTCATTCCCAGCGCGTCCACCTCGTGCGGAACTTCTTGCAGCGGATCGAGTTTGCGTTTGCGCTGCTGTGGCGGCGGGTCGCTGGGCGACCACACCGGCAGCTGATCGGGTTCGACCAGCGTCCACTCCTCGATCCAGGGCATCTGCCACACCTCCCCGGCCAATGCGCCGACCACATCGCGGTAGCGCCGGATCTCGGCCGGGATCCGGCCCGGGCGCGCGGCCACGGTCACCAGGCCCAGCACCTCGCTCGGCCCCGCGAGCCCGGCCCGGTGCTGGCGCAGCAGATCATGGGCGCGGGTCAGCCCGGCGATGGTCTCGCGGGCGACCAGCACCACGAAAGGTGATTCGCGTTCGAACACACCGGGCCAGCGCCGGTGCGAATCCGCCGCAGGCGCAAGCACATGCGCGAGGGTACTGGCTCCGGCGCCGCCGTGCACCCCCAGCAACCACACCAGCGGCGCACGTCCGGCGCCCGGTACCGGACGGTCCCAGATGGGTGCGCGACGAGACTCCGCCGGTGCGACAACGCCTGCCGCAGGCGGGTTTTCGGAAGAGCGAGGTTCCTTCATGGCCGCGGTCATGATGCCATCCCGCTGAGCAGCCGCCGGTACGCCCTCCGGGTTTCGGCATCGAGTGCGTTGTGGCGCACCAGCTCTCCGCGCGCCAGGTGGGTGTCGTACGGGATCTCACGGATGTCGCGCACCCAGCCGGTGAGGTGTTCGCGCAGATGGTCGGCCACCCGAGAGTTGTTGCCGGGCAATTGATGTGAGATCACGATGGTGGTGTCACCCACGATGTCGCCACCCTGCCCCTCGGCGTGACCGCCGAATTCGTCGTCGAGCCATTCCAGCGTGACCCGCAAACGATTGGCGGCGTCGGCACGCGCCGGAATCGACAGCACCAGAGCCACTTCCGCGTCCTCGAGCAGCGGCCGCAGCTGACGGGCGGCGATCGGGCTGCCGCCGTCGTACACCGGCGTGTACCCGGCGTCGGCGACGGCCCGGGCCACCGTCAGATACGTGGCGCGGCGGCGCAACGGGGAGGCGTCGCGCCACAGCAGGCCGATACCGGAGCTCGCTTGCGAGAGACATTCCTTCAGCGGCGCCGGTTCGTCGTCACCGCGGCCGTACAGCCACTGCTGCAGACTGATCGGGCTCAGATGTTCGTCGGCGCCGCGCAGGGCCAGATCGCTGCCGGCCACGGTGGCGTCGACGGCGACGGCCGCCGCCTCCGCGCCCAGTTCACCCGCGAGTCCCAGTGCGGTGGTGGTGGTTCCGGCGCCACCGCAGCCGCCAACGACCAGGATCGGACGCGGCAGGCCGCCGCCCTCGCCGTCGTCACGCCGCCCCTTGCGTAACCGGACCACCGGCGCCCGTCCACGCGGTCGCGAGCCCGCCGCGACGTCCGCGTCGGACGTCTCGTCGAGCCATCGGCTCCAGTCCTGTCCCATCTCAGCTCTCCTCTTACCCGGCCGTGATGCCCGTGATCAGGGTGCGGCCGCCGACCACCGCGGTGGTCACCAACTGCTTGTCGTAGGTGGCGGGGGCCGCGCCCGGCCGCCGTTCGGTCACCTCCACCGAATACCTGTTGTCGTCCACAGTGACCACCCGCACGCAATAGTCGGTGCCCAGCGGCACCGATGCGATGCCGCGCTGGATCACCGGCGCCGGCGAGACCGCCGCATCCGGCGCCACCACCTCGCGCGCACGCTCGGCCGAGCGTTCGACGTAGAAGGCGTGCTGGAACCACATGATCGCGTCCGGCCCGGAATCGGTGCCGCCGACCTCGGCGCCGCGCACCACGCGCGCGGACCGTTCGGTCGGGCAGTGCCCGGCCGAACCCACCCGCGGGCCGGAATCGGCGCCGAACGCCGAGGTGAGCCGCAGCATCGGCGCGTCGTCACCCACGGCCGGGCGCGCCGGCAGCGGCGCCACCGACTGTTTTCCGTCGTGACCGGAGCGCAGCACGTACAGGGCGAAACCGCCTGCGGCGACCAGCAATAACAGGGCTACCGCGAGGACGAGCGCGACCCGCAGCCGGCTCGGGCGGATGTAGTCGCGCAGGGCCGGTGAGGCCGGGCCGGGGGCGCGGCGCACGATCCGGCCGGCGGCGCCGTCGCCGTGTTCGCGCCGGGGCGGCAGAATCCACTCGGGAGTGTCCACATCGTCGCGCTCGTCCGCGTCGTCGCCCGGTGAGCGCGCCCCGGATCCCTCCGCATCGTCGCCGTCGACACCGGCCGGGCGGGTCCGGCGGCGGCCACGAGCCCGGCCGTCGCCGGTCTCGGCGTCGCGGGGCAGGCGCAGTACCTCACCCTCGTGGACCGGGTAGTCGTCGTCCGGCCCGGGTGCGTGGCTGCCGACCCAGTCGGTCCAGCCCCCGACGAATTCGCTGCGCCAGGTGGCCGGTTCGTCGGCGAACGGAATGTCGAACGGCTCGGGCTCGGTGTCACGGATGTAGTGCGGGTACCGCGCCGCTCCAGGTTCCGCCTCGTCGTCGACGGCGTCGGATTCTCCCGGCGCGGCCGCGGGAACGGCATGTTCGGGTTCCAGCGCCGGGAACCACCGTTGGACTTCTTTGTACGGCTTCAACATTCCCTCATCCCCGCGGAGCCGGGCACGTCGTGCAGCATCGTCGGACCCTCTCGGCGATCAGTTCGTGGAGAACGGGTGGTTGTTGTCAGCGGTACCGCCATGGGACGTCGCCAACGGCACACCACCGGGTGCGGCGTCACCGAGGCCCTTCCCGAACGGAAATTGTCCCGTACCCGACGAATTCGGCGAACTCGACGCGCCGTCCGAGGCCGCCGAGATTCGGGCAATACCACATCCAGGCAGGTCAACGGGTGTGAACGGGGGTATCTCGAACGCCGAATCGAGGGCCGGCGCGGATGTGGATGCGCGAAATCCGCAATGAGGACCCGACGCGACCGGTACGGTCGCCGCCGAGCATGTCAGCACGGTCAGCATGATCTGACCCCCTTTAAACCCGCTGTCTGCAACAGTTCTGAGGGTCGAGTGCCACTGCGACCCGTCCGGCGATCATCATGTGGATTCGAGTTGTCGCCGAACATCGCGCGCGCCCCGAAACGCAATAAACCGTAACAGAATCCGGCTCGGAGTGCAGGCCCCCGCCGGCGCGTGAGCACATCCTCGATCGCCGCCCGCGAACCTTCCTACCTGCGCGAAGGATTCGCCGCGGCCGGACCGGCCGACCGGCACCGAGAGTCGGTATGAGCCTCGGCAAATTTGCGGCGAATGCGCAATTCGCGCCCAGCGGAGGGCAACTCGCCGCCACTGCGGACAGCGGCCCGAAATGTGTTGCCGAACAATTGCCATTCGCCCGTAGCGCACATTCCGCCTATTCCGATACAGCCATCGCGGTTCCGCGGTCTCGCAGCGCCGTCACCACACCCCCTCGGATCGGCAGACCGGTCCCCGATGCCGGGCACCCGGTCGCGGACGGCAGACTGATCGGGTGAGCAACTTTCCCGTCGCCGCGGTCGTCTGCGCCTTCGTCGGCGCCCTGCTGTTCGCCGTGTCGGCGGTCGCCCAGCAACGCGCGGCGGCCGACGTGCCGGCCGGTGACGCGCTGGTAGCCCAGCTCGTTCGCAATCCGCGCTGGTGGGCCGGCATCATCGGCGACGCCGGCGGCTTCATCTTCCAGGTGGTGGCGCTCGCGCTGGGATCGGTCCTGATCGTGCAGCCGATCCTGGTGACGGCCCTGGTCTTCGCGTTGCCGCTGGCCGCGCACTACAGCCGCCGCCCGGTCTCGCCGGTCATGTGGGCACACGCGATCGCCCTCTCGGCCGCGCTGGCCTGTTTCCTCGTCGTCGGCGACCCCACCGAGGGCATCCCCGATGCGCCGTGGTCGACCTGGATGTGGCCGCTGGTGCTGGTTCTCGGCGTGGTCGCCGCCGCGGTCGTGGTGGCGGTGGTGGTCCGGGTGACCGGATTGCAGGCGCTCATGCTGGGAACCGCGGCCGGTCTGCTGTTCGGCGTCTCCGCCGCGCTCACCCAGCACGTCATCCATCTGTTCGGGCGCGGACTCGGCACGGCGCTCATCAGTTGGCAGCTGTACACCCTGGTTGCCGCGGGCATCGTGGGGCTCTATCTGCAACAGCGCGGCTACCAGGTCGGGGCGCTGTCGGCCTCGCTGCCGGCCTTCACCGTCGCCGAACCGCTCGGCGCGGCCTTCCTCGGCCTCACCGTGCTCGACGAGCGACTGCGGACCGGCACGATCGGCACGATCGTCGTCATCGCTTCCGTGCTGGTGATGTGCGTGGCCGCGGTACAGCTGTCGCGTGCCCAGGCGGAGCTGCCCCCGGCGGATCAGGCCGCCGAGGTCACCCGGTAGACGTCGTAGACTCCCTCCACATTGCGGACCACGTTCAGCAGATGACCCAGATGCTTCGGATCGCCCATCTCGAAGGTGAACTTGCTGATCGCCACCCGGTCACCGGAGGTCATCACCGACGCGGACAGGATGTTGACCTTCTCGTCGGCCAGCACCTTGGTCACATCCGACAGCAGCCGGGTGCGGTCCAGCGCCTCGATCTGAATCGCCACCAGGAAGACCGACGACGGCGAGGGCGCCCATTTGACCTCGATGATCCGTTCCTGTTGCGCGCGTAGCGAATCCGCGTTCGTGCAGTCGGTCCGGTGCACACTCACCGCGCCGCCGCGGGTCACGAAGCCCATGATCTCGTCGCCCGGCACCGGTGTACAACATTTGGCCAGCTTCGCGACCGTACCGGGAGCGCCGGGGATCTCGACCCCGGCATCGCCGATGGTGCGCTGCCGCGCCGGCAGCGTCGACGGCGTACTCCGTTCGGCCAGTTCGTTTTCCACGTCGCCGACGCCGCCGAGCTGCGCCATCAGGCGTTGCACGACGTGGTGCGCCGAGACCTGGTTCTCGCCCACCGCCGCGTACAGCGCGGAGATGTCGGCATAGTGCAGTTCGTGCGCCAATGCGGACATCGCGTCCACGCTCATCAGCCGCTGCAGCGGCAGACCGGAGCGGCGGACCTCCTTGGAGATCTGCTCCTTACCGGCCTCGAGCGCCTCCTCGCGGCGTTCCTTGGCGAACCACTGCCGGATCTTGGCCTTCGCCCGCGGCGACACCACGAAGTTCTGCCAGTCCCGGCTGGGACCGGCGTTCTGCGCCTTCGAGGTGAAGATCTCCACGACCTCACCGTTCTCCAGCTGCCGTTCCAGCGCCACCAACCGCCCGTTGACGCGCGCGCCGATGCAGCGATGGCCCACCTCGGTATGGACCGCGTAGGCGAAGTCGACGGGAGTCGACTCCTGCGGCAGCGTGATCACATCGCCCTTCGGCGTGAACACGAAGATCTCCGGGGATTTCAGGTCGAACCGCAGCGACTCCAGGAACTCGGCCGGATCCGCCGCCTCCCGCTGCCAGTCCAGCAGCTGCCGCATCCAGGCCATATCGTCGACCTCGGCGACGTCGCCGGAATGTTTGCCCTTGGTCTCCTTGTAGCGCCAGTGCGCGGCGATACCGAATTCGGCGGTGCGATGCATGTCCTGGGTACGGATCTGCACCTCCAGCGGTTTGCCGTCCGGGCCCACCACGGTGGTGTGCAGCGACTGGTAGACGCCGTAGCGCGGCTGGGCGATGTAGTCCTTGAACCGGCCCGCCATCGGCTGCCACAGCGAATGCACCACGCCGACGGCGGCGTAGCAGTCGCGCACCTCGTCGCACAGGATCCGGATGCCGACCAGGTCGTGGATGTCGTCGAAATCCTTACCCTTGACGATCATCTTCTGATAGATCGACCAGTAGTGCTTGGGCCGGCCCTCGACGATGGCGTTGATGCGGCTCGCCGCCAGCGTGTTCACGATCTCGGCCCGCACCCGCGCCAGGTAGGTGTCGCGCGACGGTGCGCGGTCGGCGACCAGCCGCACGATCTCGTCGTACTTCTTGGGGTGCAGGATCGCGAACGCCAGATCCTCGAGCTCCCATTTGACCGTGGCCATACCGAGCCGATGCGCCAGTGGCGCAATGACTTCCAGCGTTTCGCGCGCCTTCTTCGCCTGCTTCTCCGGCGGCAGGAAGCGCATGGTGCGCATATTGTGCAGCCGGTCGGCGACCTTGATCACCAGCACCCGGGGATCGCGGGCCATCGCGATGATCATCTTGCGGATCGTCTCGGCCTCCGCGGCCGCGCCGAGGTTGACCTTGTCCAGCTTGGTCACGCCGTCGACCAGATGCGCCACCTCGGATCCGAAATCCGCGGTCAGCTCGTCCAGCGAATAGCCGGTGTCCTCGACGGTGTCGTGCAGCAGAGCGGCCACCAGCGTGGTGGTGTCCATCCCCAGTTCGGCGAGGATGTTGGCCACCGCCAGTGGGTGGGTGATGTACGGGTCGCCCGACTTGCGGAACTGATGCGAATGCTTCTCGTCGGCCACGTCGAAGGCGCGCTGCAGCAACTGCAGATTCGCCTTGGGATACAGCTCCCGGTGCACGGTCGCCAGCGGCTCCAGCACCGGCTTGACCGCGGCGATACCCCGCTGCCCGGTCATCCGGCGGGCCAGCCGGGCCCGCACCCGGCGCGAGGCCGAACTCGGCACCGCCGCCGACGTACCCGGCTGCTTCATCGGCATGTTCCGCGGCGAGGGCGCCGCGGGCTGCCCGCTCCGGTCGGCGCCCGACTTCGACGCCGCCGGACGCGGCGCGGCGGGGGTGGCCGGCGGAGCCGCCGGTGCGGCAGCCGGCGCGGCATCACCAGCTGCCGAATTCCCGGCATTCGCCTTCTCCAGATGCTGAGTCATGCCACCACCTCTCACGCCTCGATCGCCACACCCTAGCCGACCGCTTCAACAGCCCAGAACACCCACTTTAGTAGGAGTTTTCCCCAAGGCGCACCGGTCCGGCCCGACGCACCCCGTTCGTTCAACCGGTTCCGGAGCCCGATTCATCCACCAACCCGTCCGGGGTCAATTCGAGGCGGCGCGTGATGCCGATCTCATCGAGGAAGCGCGGGTCGTGGCTGACTACGATCAGCGCACCCTCGAAGCTGGTCAGCGCCTCGGCGAGGTGGCGGAGACTGGGCAGGTCGAGGTTGTTGGTGGGCTCGTCGAGCAGCAGCAGTTTCGGCGCCGGTTCGGCGAGCAGCAGCATCGCCAGCGCGGCCCGCAACCGCTCGCCGCCCGACAGCGCCCCGGCCGCGACATCGGCGTCGGCGCCGCGGAACAGGAACCGCGCCAGTTGTGCGCGGATCTGCTCGGCGCCGGCGTGTGGCGCCGCCGCGGAGACGTTGTCGAAGACCGACAGCCGCTCGTCGAAGATGTCGAGTCGCTGCGGCAGCAGCCGCCACGGCACCTTCGGCGGTTCCTCGACGAGACGGTGCAGCAGGGTCGTCTTGCCGGCGCCGTTGCGCCCGGTGAGGGCGATGCGTTCGGGACCGTTCACCCGCAGCGTGACCACCGGTCCGTTGGCCAGCCGCACCTGTTCCATCGTCACCACGTCCTGGCCGGGATAGAGCCTGGTTCCCGGCAGGTCGACGCGGATCTCCCGATCGTCGCGCAGCAGTTCCTGGGCCTGCTCCAGGGTCGATCTGGCCTCCTCCACTTTCGCGATGTGGTTGTTGCGCAGTTTGCCCGCCGACACCTGCGCCTGGCGTTTGCGCTCGGCCATCACGATCTTCGGCTCGCGTTTGGTGTCCCACATCTTCTGCCCGTAGCGCTGGCGCCGGTCCAGTTTGATCCTGGCCTCCACCAGTTCGCGCGACTGTTTACGCACATCGCTGCGGGCATCGCGGATCGCCGCGCGCGCGGCTTCTTGCTCGGCCTCGATGATCTGCTCGTAATCGTCGAAATTCCCGCCGAAGGTGCGGATCTCACCGCGCCGCAGTTCGGCGACGGTGGTGACCCGCCGCAACAGTTCGCGGTCGTGGCTGACGGTGAGCACGGTGCCGGAGAATCCCTCGACCACGTCGTAAAGGCGTTGCCGCGCAGCGGAATCCAGATTGTTGGTGGGTTCGTCGAGCAACAGCACATCGGGTTCGCGCAGCAGTTCGGCCACCAGTCCGAGCAGTACCGTCTCCCCGCCGGACAGGGTGTCCAGGCGCCGATCCAGCTGCGCGACATCGTCGGCGAGGTAGTTCAGGCCCAGCCGGCCGAGCAGCGCGATCGCCGATTCCTCGACATCCCAGCGGTTTCCGACCTGCTCGAAATCGGCCTCGGTTCCGGCGCCGGATTCGATGCGATGCAGCGCGGCGCGCACCTCGCCGATGCCGAGTACGGCGTCGACGCGCTGTCCCGCGGCCAAGCCGAGATCCTGGCGCAGATATCCGAGCCGCCCCGCCACCGTCACCGAACCACGCACCGGGCGCAATTCCCCGGTGACCAGGCGCAACAGCGTGGATTTTCCGGCTCCGTTACTGCCCACCACACCGACGTGGCCGGGTCCGAGCACCGCGTCGAGACCGTCGAACACAGGGGTGCCGTCGGGCCATACGAAGGTGAGATCGGACAGAGAAATAGTCGAAATAGACATATGCGTGCTCCTGAGGGCGGCGGGAATGGCGCGCAGATATGCGGGCCACGCGATGGCTACCTCAGAAGAGCAACGGCAGAACTCCGATCAACGGAAACAAGACTCGGCAACTTTAGCGGACCGAAAGGCGGGCCGCAAGATCATGTCGCCGGTGATACGCGTCACCGGCGACGGAAGCCGTTGCGGCTCAGTTGATTCGGAAGACCGGGAAGCCCGGCGCGATGGCGGCGAGTTCGGCGTCGGTGGCGTTTGCGGTCACGCCCTCGAAGAATTTGCCGACCTCCCAGCCCCACTTCTTCAGGTACAGCCGCAGCACGGGTACCTTGTCGGCATCGGCGACCTCGGTCACCGTGAACACCTCGGTCTTGCGCCCGAGCCGCAACTCTCCGCCGCCGGCGACGCGGATATTGCGGACCCACTGGGTACGACCGCGAGGAGCGACCAGATACCGGGTTCCGTCCGCATCCTGCAGGACGTTGACCATCGTGGTCCGCCACTCCCCGGAGGTGCGACCGCGCACGGCAAGCAGCCGGGAACCCATCACGCTGATGCCCCATTTCGGCAGGGCGTTGAACATCCGGTTCATGATCGGGTCGATGCCGGTGGGCGCTATGTACCGGGTGGCGTTCATGACTACTCCTCGCTTTTGTGAGCGCTGCTCTCTTCGATGACTCAATCATCGCCCACGGGCGCACCCCTGTCAAGAGCAGCGCTCACATTTGTAGAAGTTCAGACCTCTGGACAAAATCGGCTGCGTTCAACGCCGTCAGGCGGGTATCCGGCCGGCATGTACAGATATAGAACCTATGGCACGAACCGCACGGGTGGGCTGGCGGCGATCGTCAGCACGATCGGCGGTGTGCTCGCTCTGATCGAAATCGTCTACATCCTGCTGCAGGTCTTCGACGCCAACCAGACCAACCGGTTCTTCACCTTCATCAAGGGGTTGGCCGAACCGCTGGCGCTGTTCTTCCCGGGCCTGTTCAACACCGGCTCCCGAGATTGGGACATCATCATCAACTACGGTCTGGCAGCGGTGTTCTGGCTCGTGGTGACCGGGATCATCGCCCGGCTGCTGGCGCGGATCTAGTGGCGCCGGAAGCGGATCGACTCGGTGTTCGATCAGCCCGGGGTCGAACCAGCTCAGGGCTCGTGCGGGGTAAGGAACTCCATCCGGTGATGGTGCAGGAATTCGAAGGCCGGGGCCCAATGCCCGGTGAAGACGTCCTCTTCCTTACCCACCGCATGCTGTGAGGCCGCGCCCGTGCGCGGATCTCGGCAGACGACGCGAGCGCTGTGGCGTCCGGACGAGACCGGTCCGCTGTCCAGCTCCACCGAGCCGTCCGAACCGACCGTACGCCAGGGCATATCGATATCCGAGCCGGTGATCCGGCAGGTTTGCCCGGCCTTCTCCCCCGTGACCCGGGCCGTGACGGTGGCGCCGCCGCGCAGCGCCACCGAAGGAGTAGCCGCGGCGGTCGCGGCGCCGACGATGAACGCCACGCCCACCGCGCCCGCCAGAGCGGCCCCGATTCGGGTACGCCGACTACGGCTCATCGCCACCACCGGTCGGCGCCTCCTGCTCCGGCATTGTCGCGCGCACTGCGGTACTCGTTCATGCGATCGTCCGTCGGTCGTTCATCCGGGCCCCCTTGCCGCACGTCAGCATAACGACCCCCGCGCGGGCCCCACAACCGACACGCGATTTACACCTGCACGATCGAAGTCAGCGGGTATTCGCCCTGGCGAGCGCGCCCGCCGAGGTCGCCGATCTCGAGTACCACCGCGGTCGCGACCACCTGCGCCCCGGCACTGCGGAACAGTTCCGCCGCGGCGGCCAGCGTGCCGCCGGTGGCGAGGACATCGTCGAGCAGCAGCACCTTGCGGCCACCGAGGTCGATGCCGTCGGCCGGAATTTCCAGTGCGGCGGAGCCGTATTCGAGGGTGTACTCACGCGAGAGCACCGGTGGCGGCAGCTTGCCCCCCTTGCGCACGGCCACGACCCCGGTCCCCAGCAGCGCCGCCACACCCGCGCCCAGCAGGAACCCGCGCGCGTCCACGCCGGCCACCAGATCGGCGTCGGGAGCACAGGCGGCCAGGCATTCGATCACCGCGTGGAAGCCTTCGGCATCGGCGAATACCGGGGTCAGATCCGCGAAACGCACACCGGGGGTGGGAAAATCGTCGTGCCAGCGCGTCAGTCGCCCGACCACCTCGGCGGTCCGCGCAACCTTCTCCTCCGCGGTTTCGGCCGTTTCCACCATCGTGTGCTTACTCATCTACACCCGCTCCCTCATCCAGCGTCCGAGGACGCTCACCGCCGCAACACCCAGCGGTCCATATTCCAGCCCGCACCGGCCTTGGTGGGGCTCGCGACCCCGTTCTCCAGCCCTTTCCCGAACGCTACGGTCCGAGGCGTGTTGAACAGCGGGATCGACGGCATCTCGTTCCACAGCAGATTCTCGGCCTCGGTGTCCAGATTCAACACCGTCACCGAATTGTCGTCCGCCGCAAGCTGATCCGCGATCGCATCGTAACGCCCGTTGCCGAACCGCCCGAAATTCGCGCCCTGGCCGGTGCGCAACGCTGCGGTCGCCTCGATCCCCGGCAGGGAACCGGCGGGGCCCACGGCGGCCGCGGTGCCACCGAGTACGGCGTCCACCTTGCCGGCGCCCAGTTCCGCGGGCGTGAAGTCCGCCGCACCGGCGTCGACGACGGTCACGCCCGCCGCCTTGCAGGCATCCGCGATCATCGCCACCGTGCGCGCACGACGGTCGTCGGGACTGCGATAGCCGATCCGGATCGTCGGATTGGCCACCCCGGCCGCGGACAGGGCGCGCTGCGCGCCCGGCGCGTCGCCCGCGCGGTATTTGTCCGCCGGACCCGTGATCGCCGGGTAGTACACCGAATCGGCCTGGACCGTCCGGGAATCGAGGGGGCCGGATCCCAGGCCGGACTTGTTGTCGAAACCCGGATGTCCCAGCGTGTCGAACAACGCCTGCCGCGGGACGCACAGTGCGAACGCGCGCCGGGCATCGGCGGAGGCGAAGACGCCCGCGGTGGACAGCACCAACTGCTCGGCGCCGCGGCCCGGTTCCTGATTCACCGAAAACTTGTTCAGGCCCAGATCTTTCACCGAGCCTGCGCCGATGTCGACCACCTCGACGGAGTTGTCGGAGATCTTCTTCTTCAGGTCGGCGTTCTTGGGCCACACCACGATTCGGGGAGTGGCGGGCTTGTTGCCCCACCACTTGTCGTTCTTGACCAGCACCAAACCGTCACCGTCGCTGTAGGACTCGATGCGATACGGCCCCGACGACGGCAGCAGGTCGGCGTTGATGTCACCGGATTTCAGATTCCAGCCGGTATTCCAGAACTGCGCCAGCCGGTCCAATGCGGCCTGGTCGCCGGACTGCACCGCCGCCACCACATTCGGCACACCCGCGGCCTTGGCCGCGATATGGGACGGCATCAGATCCCCGGCGTTGAACAGCGTCCGCCACGCCAGGAAGTGATGATCGGGCCGGAACACCACGGTGGCGTCCTTGGATCCGGGCTGGCATTCGACCCGCTCGATATCGGAGTAGCCGGTGGTGGAGGCGGCGTCGAACAGCGGAATCGCGCCGCCCGGGCCCGGTTTGGTGAATCGCCCACTGCGCGCGGCCCATTCGAGCACGAGATCATCGCACGAGGTGGGTACGCCGTCGGAATAGACCGCGTCGCGGTTGAGCCGGTACCGGATGGTCTGCGCCTCGCCGGCCACCTCGTTCGCGGTGCCGACATCGGTGTCGGCGACGGGCTGGCCGTCCGGACCGGTGTAGTAGAACCCGGTCAGCACGCGGGCGAACAGCGCCGCGGAGCCGCCCGCGACACCGGCCGAACTCCCGCCGTTGTAGGTGGCCGGCACCGCGTCGACGGCATATCCGATGGATGGCACCTGGTTCTTGCTCGAACAACCCGCGATCACCCCGGTGAGCAGTGCCCCGGCCGCGATCACACCGAATGTCCGCCGGAGCGTCCGCCGCACGCGATCCGACCCCCTTCGCCTCATCAGTGGGTTCTCTTGTGCCGCTTCCCGGTGGGCCGGGCACCGGGTCTCGGTGCGGCGGAACCGCTGTCGCGGGTGCGGGTCGCGACCGGGGCACCGGAGGTGCGACGACCCAGCGCCTCACCCGTGCGGCCGGTATCGCCGGCGGCGCGCTTGGCGAGCACCTTACGGGTGTGCGCGGCCACCGGGCCGAAGCGTTCCTTGATCGACACCAGCAGCGGCACGGCGAAGAAGATCGACGAGTAGGCGCCGACGATCATGCCGACCAGCTGCACCAGCGCGAGGTCCTTCAGCGTGCCCACACCGAGCAGCCAGACCGCGATCACCAGCATGCCGACGATGGGCAGAATGCCGATCACCGTGGTGTTGATCGAGCGCATCAGCGTCTGGTTGGCGGCGAGATTGGCCTGTTCACCGTAGGTGCGCCGAGTCAGATGCAGAACACCGCGGGTGTTCTCCTCGACCTTGTCGAACACCACGACGTTGTCGTAGAGCACGTAGCCCAGGATGGTCAGCAGACCGATCACCGCGGCGGGCGTCACCTCGAAGCCGACGATCGAATAGATGCCGGCGGTGACGATCAGGTTGAAGAACAGCGAGGCGATGGCGGCGATCGACATATCGCGTTCGAATCGAATGGCGATGTAGACCATCGTCAACAGGACGAACACCACCAGCGCGATGATCGCCTTGCGGGTGATCTGCCCACCCCAGGTCTCGCTGATCTCGGTGACGCTGATGACGCTGCGGCTGGCCGTACCGCTGGAATCCTTCGGGTGGTACTTCGTGAACAGCGCGTCCGCGATCTTGTCCTGCTGCGCGGAATCCAGTGTCTCGGAACGGATCTCGAAGGAGGCCGAGGAACCGGATCCGACCTTCTGCACGGTGACCGGGCTGTGTCCCAGGGCTTGGGAGTAGGTGTCCTCGACCGAGGTCGTGGTCATACCGCTGGTCGCCGGGATCTGGATCTTCGTACCACCGGCGAAATCGATGCCGAGGGTGAAGCCGCGCACCGCGATACTCAGCACCGCGATCAGGACCAGCACGGCGGCGATGCCGTAGTACAGCTTGCGCCGGCCGACGATCCGGAAGCCGCCGGTACCGGTGTAGAGGCGTTCGAAGAATCCGTGCTTCGGCGCTTCCCCGGCGGGCAGCGACTCGTCCACGATCGGTTCCTCCAACACCTGACTGCGATTGTCGCTCATCGTGACCCCGTCCCTACGAGTGTGCCCGCCGCCTTACGCTCCCGCGCGATCTGCTGCACCGCGCCCAGACCGTTGACCGACGGCTTCGCCCAGAACGGCGAGCGCGAGGCCAGCATCATCAGCGGCGAGGTCACCAGGTAGAGCACCACCACGTCGAGCACGGTGGTGAGGCCGAGGGTGAACGCGAAGCCCTTCACCTGCCCGGCCGCCAGGATGTAGAGCACCACCGAGGCGATGAGGCTGACGGTCTTACCCGAGAGGTTGGTGCGCTGCGCGCGAGCCCAGCCGCGCGGGACGGCCGAGCGGAAACTGCGGCCCTCGCGCATCTCGTCCTTGATGCGTTCGAAGAACACCACGAACGAGTCCGCGGTCATACCGATACCGATGATCAGACCGGCGATACCGGCCAGGTCGAGGGTGAAGTTGATCCACCTGCCGAGCAGCACGATGATCCCGTATACCGCCACACCCGAGGCCACCAGCGAGAACCCGGCCAGGAAGCCGAGCATCCGGTAGTAGAGCAGGCAGTACAGCAGCACCGCGACCAAACCGATCGCACCGGCGATCAGACCGGCGTGCAGCGAGGCCAGGCCGAGCGTCGCCGACACCGTGGAGGCTTCCGAGACCTCGAACGACAGCGGCAGCGAGCCGTACTTCAGCGAGTTGGCGAGTTCCTTGGCGGTGGAGGCGTTGAACTGGCCGGTGATCTGGGTCGTACCGCCGAGCTGCGGCCCCTGCTGCACGACGGGCGCGCTGATCACCTTCGAGTCGAGGGTGAAGGCCACCTGCTTCTGCAGGTATTCCTTGGTGAGATCGGCCCACGCGTCGGCGTTCTTGAACGTCAGATCGACCGCCCACTGCGACTGCTGGTTCAGCGACGAACTCGCATCCTTGATGTCCTGGCCGTCGATGCGCATCGGGGCCAGCAGGTACACCGCGTTGCCGTCCGACGAGCAGGTCACCAGCGGCAGCTTCGGATCGTCGTTACCGGCCAGCGGGTCGGGCTTGTGGCAGTCCAGTTGCTGGGCCGCCAGCTGCTGGACCTGCGGGTCGGTGCTCTGCCGCAGCGCACGCGCCGCGTCGATCTCCTGCTTGGCCTGTTGCTGCGGCGTCAGCGCCGGATTCGGCGCACCGGGCTCCGGAGAGGGTGCCGGAGCCGGCGTCGTCGGAGCCTGCGCCGGAGCCGGGAAGACCCGGTTCTGCGCGGTCGTGCCCGAGGATTCGCCGGTGCCGGACGTCTCACCCGAAGAGGCCGTCCCCGAGGAGGTGCCGGATTCGTTCGACGGCTTCGACTCGGTACCGGGCGACGCACCCGGTGCGGGTGCCTGCTGGCCCGCCCCCGGAGCCGGCGCCGGGGGGTTGGCGGGCGGGGTGCCGGGCTGCTCCGCGCCGGGAGCGGGCTCGCCACCGGTCTGGACCTTGCCGTCGGGCCCGACCGGGAGTGGCTGTCCGACCACCGGGCGGATGTACAGCTTGGCCGTGGTGGCCAGCGACTTCGCCTGCTGCCCGTCGCTGCCGGGCACGGTGATGACCAGGTTGTTGCCGTCGATCACCACCTCGGAACCGGCCACACCGAGGCCGTTGACCCGGGATTCGATGATCTGCTGGGCCTGCTTGAGGCTGTCCTTGCTCGGCTTACCGCCGTCGGGCGTGCGCGGGGTCAGCGTGACCTGGGTTCCACCCTGCAGGTCGATTCCCAGTTTGGGTTCCGGCGACTTGTCACCGGTGAAGAACACCAACGCGTAGATCACCGCGAGCAGCACGGCGTAGACGCCGAGCAGCCGCAGCGGATGCCCCGTTCCCTTGGAAGGTGGCACAGTACATATCTCCTAGGCGGTGAGGGTGGCGGCCGGAATTGCGGCATGACCTGCGAGCACGGAGCACCGGCGAACGCGGGCCCACGGACACGCCGCACCGCCGTCGCGGCGGCGGAGCGCTGCGACGGCGGAAGCGGGTCAGTCTTTGCGCAGCCGGGCTGCGGTGTCCTCGACGGATTCCTCCACACCGGAGGCCGAGGCCGATCCGTTGGCCGCCGAGCCGTTCGCGGAAGCCGAACCGTTCGTCCCGTTGGTGCCGGCAGTCTCCGCTGCGGGGGCGGCGATCGCCCCGTCGCCGGACTCCTCGGTGTCGGAAGCCGCCTCGGCGGAGTCGGCGGTGTCGCCACCGGGGCGCACATCGCGAATGGCGGCGCGCAGCCAGGTGGTCACCACATCCTCGGCGATCTCCAGGTCGACGGTCTCCTCGTCGAGGTCGACCACGGTGCCGTAGAGGCCGGAGGTGGTGGTGACCTGGTCACCGACCTTCACGCTCTCCTGCATATCGGCGACCTTCTGCGCTTCGCGCTTCTGGCGGCGGACACCGAGAAACATCGGTACGAGCAGAACTACCAGTAGCAGCGGAAACAGCAGGTTCGCCATCGTCGTAGTCGGTCCTAGTTTGGTGGGTTGGATGGGCTGTACCCACACAGTCTGCCAGCAACCTGGAATATCGCCACACCCGCGGTGCGCGCGGCGAGGTGCGCCACACCGGCGCGAACCCCGCCGCAGCGGTGCCTCAGGCGGCGGGCGCGCCGTAGACGTAGTCGTCGAGCGGGAAGTTCACCGCTTCGCGGTGGGTGGTGATCGTGCTGTTCGGGCGCAGCAGCGCGGCCTCGCCGTGCTGGTTGAAGTAGTAGCTGCGGGCCGTCGAGCAACTCCCGGCGTAGAAGACCGACGAGCCGAGCTTCTCGGTCACGTAGTCCAGGAAGCGCGCGTTGGCCTCTTCCCGCACCTCGAAGACCTCCTCACCGCGCCGGCGAGCCTCGCGCAGCAGCCGGTCCATGTGCTTCATCTGCGCCTCGATGGTGGTGAAGTAGGACAGACCGCTGTAGGAGTAGGGGCTGTTGAGGCTGAAGAAGTTCGGGAACTTCGGCACCGTGATGCCCTCGTAGGCCTGGAATCGGTTGTCGCGCCAAAACTTTCCGAGATTCACCCCGTCGCGTCCGATGATCTCGACGGCCGGGAAGTTCACCTCCCAGAGATTGAAGCCGGTCGCGAGGATCAGCGTGTCGATCTCGGTCTTGTGCCCGTCCGCGGTCACGATGCCGTCGGCCTCGACATGGTCGATCGCATTGGTCTCGAGCCGCACGTGCGGTTCGTTGAAGGTCTTGAAGTAGGTGTTGGAGAAGGTGGGCCGCTTGCAGCCGAAGTCGTAGTGCGGCGTCAGCTTGTCGCGGGTCTCCTTGTCGCGCACCTGCGCGCGCAGATGCGCCTTCGCCAGCAGTGCGGCGCCCTTGTTGCCGAGTTTGGCCTGCTTGTAGTGCAGGACACCGGAGACCATCAGCAGTTCCAGAGCGCCGGTGTTGACCAGTCGCGCCGCCTTCTGGGTCAGCGGCACCTTCTCGAACAGCCGTTGAACGCGCTTCGGAATGGCGGTGTCGACCTTGGGTACGACCCAGATCGGCGTGCGCTGGAAGACGGTCAGTTCCGCGACCTTCTTCGCGGCCTCCGGCACGAGCTGTACGGCGGTGGCGCCGGTGCCGATGACGGCGGCGCGCCGGCCGGTCAGATCGAAATCGTCCTCCCAGGCGGTGGTGTGGATGATCTTGCCGGCGAAGCTGTCGATGCCCGGGAACGGCGGGGTGTAGGGCTGGGACAGGAATCCGGTCGCGGTGAGCAGATAGCGCGCGGTGAGGGTTTCACCACCCTCGACCGACACCACCCAGTGCGCGTGTTCGGAATCCCAGCGAGCGCCGCCGACGACCTGGTTGAACCGCATCCGGCGGCGCAGGTCGTATTTGTCCGCGATGTGCTCGGCGTACTTCTTGAGCTCGGCGCCCGGGGCGAACAGCCGCGACCAGTGCGGATTCGGTTCGAACGAATACGAGTAGGTCACCGAGGCGATATCGACGGCCAGGCCCGGGTAGTGATTGACGTGCCAGGTCCCGCCCAGGCCGTCCTCACGCTCGAGGATCAGGAAATTCTTCAGACCGAGACGATCCAGCTGAATTCCGGCCCCCATACCGCCGAATCCCGCACCGACCACCACGGCGTCGTACTGAGGTGCCACGCCGAACCTCCCTGTTACCTGACGTATCTGATACGGAATGACACATCATTCCGTTTCGGAACACCGTATCATCGGGTCCGTGCCGAAGCCATCCACACATCTGGAGCGACGCAAGGCCGAACTGCGGCAACAGATCATCGACACCGCCTTCGCCTGCTTCGCCGACAAGGGCTATCACGCCACCGGAATCGCCGATATCGCCACGGCCCTCGGAATCGGGCACGGGACGTTCTATCGCTACTTCGAGAACAAGCGCGACATCATCGACCACGTGATCGACGATCTCGCCGCGCGGATCATCGAGGCGCTCGGAACGGAGAACGCGCCCGACGCGGCGACCTCGCTCGCCGATTACCGGCGTCAGCTGGACCGCATCGGCGTCGCGCTGCACCGGATCTTCCTCGAAGACCGTCGGGTCGCGCAGTTGCTGCTGTTCCAGGCGACCGGCATCGATCCGGAGTTGACGATGCGGCTCTACGGCCTGCTCGACACCGCCGACGCGCTGACCACCGGATATCTCGAGCACGGTGTGGAATTGGGCTATCTGCGGGCCGACCTCGACGCCGCCAATACGGCCAAGGCGGTGACCGGCATGCTGCTCGCGGCCATCGTGCACGGCCTGCGCGATCCCGATCCGGAGTCGACCGCCGGACTGGCCCAGGCGATTCCGCGATTGTTGATCGACGGGGTGCGCGCCGGCTGAGCGGTGTTGTAACAATGTGCGGGTGACGCCGGAGTATGTGCGAGGGATCCGTTTCGGCCGGGCCCCGATCGGGCACCGCGGCTACGACCCCGCCGAGGTCGACGCGTTCTGCGCCGCCCTCGCCGATGCCTTCGCGGGCCGGGCCATTGTGAGCGCGGCCGCCATTCGCGGACACGAATTCGGCCTGGCCGCTCCCGGCCGCCGCGATTACGACCGCGACGAGGTGGACGCATTTCTCGATCGCGCCTGCGTGGCGCTGGAATCCGCGCGCTACGGCCCGGCACGGCCGCAGGTGGCGTGGCCGCCGTCGCCGGAATATGTTTCCCGGCTGCGGTTTTCGGCGCCGCCGCTGGGCCGGAGCGGATATGTCGCCGACGAGGTCGACGCGTTCCGCGAGCGCGTCGCCGCGCTACTGGCACAGGCCGCGACGGGATGGGACGCGGCGGCGATCCGCCCCGCATTCGGCACCGCCGCGGCAGGGGTCCGGGCCTACCATCGCGGCGAGGTGGATGCCTTCGTGGATGCGGTCGCGGCGCTGGTGAGCTGACGCGATCGAACTGGCGGGCCGGACGCGATCAGTCGAACAGGTCGAGGGTGGGCTGAACTTCGCGGCCTCGGACCTCGATGGATCCGAAAACCAGATCCGGCGGCGGCACCAGGCCCAGATGCTCCCAGGCGGCGGCGGTGGCGACCCGCCCGCGCGGGGTGCGCGCGACCATACCGGCGCGAACCAGGAACGGTTCGCACACCTCCTCGACGGTGGCAGCCTCCTCCCCCACGGCCACCGCCAGCGTCGACACACCGACCGGGCCGCCGCCGAAGCCGCGGACCAGCGCGCCCAGGACGGCGCGGTCGAGCCGGTCCAATCCCAGCGAATCCACGTCGTAGACCGCCAGCGCGGCCTTGGCGATGTCCCGGGTGACCAGGCCGTCGGCCCGTACCTCGGCATAGTCGCGGACCCGGCGCAGCAGCCGGTTGGCGATGCGAGGTGTACCCCGGGAGCGGCCGGCGATCTCTGCCGCCGCATCGGATTCGATGCGCACGCCGAGGATCGCCGCCGAACGCTGCAGAATGCGCTGCAGTTCCTCGGGCTCGTAGAAGTCCATATGGCCGGTGAAGCCGAAGCGGTCGCGCAGCGGGCCGGTCAGCGCGCCCGAGCGCGTGGTGGCGCCGACCAGGGTGAACGGCGCGATCTCCAAGGGGATCGAGGTCGCTCCCGGTCCCTTGCCGACCACGACGTCGACCCGGAAATCCTCCATCGCCAGGTACAGCATCTCCTCGGCCGGGCGGGCCATGCGGTGGATCTCGTCGATGAACAGCACGTCGCCCTCGACGAGATTGCTCAGCATCGCGGCCAGGTCACCGGCGCGTTCCAGAGCCGGTCCGGACGTGATGCGCAGCGCGGTACCGAGTTCGGCGGCGATGATCATCGCCATACTGGTCTTGCCGAGCCCGGGCGGGCCGGACAGCAGGACGTGGTCGGGGGTGCCGCCGCGCTGGGTCGCACCGCGCAGGACCAGAGCCAGCTGCTCGCGCACCCGGGGCTGCCCGATGAAGTCGTCCAGGGATTTCGGGCGCAGGCCGGCCTCGATGTCGCCGTCGGAGGTCAGGTAGTTCGCGGTGACCGCGGATTCGCCGCCGTCCGCACCGGTGTCGACATCGTCGGTGCCGGGAGCGATACCGTCACTGCCGGAAGGGAATTCGTCGTCGTGCATCGGCGTCACCGATTCCGGCCGAGGATCGCCAGTGCGGCCCGCAGGGCCTGCGAGGTACCCAGTTCGGGCTGTTCGGCGAGGACACCGTCGACGGCGGGCTCGGCCTGCTTCACCGGGAACCCGAGACCGGTCAACGCCTCCACGACCTGATCACGCACCGGGGTGACGACCGGGGTGGGCGCCGCGCCGGGCGGGGCGGACTGCACGGGAACCAGATTCACCTTGTCGCGCAATTCGACCACCATGCGCTCGGCCCCGCGTTTACCGATGCCCGGTACGCGGGTCAGTGCGGCGACGTTGCTCTCCGCCAACGCTTTTCGCAGCGCCTCGGGCTCGAGCACCGCCAGCACCGCCATCGCCAGCCGGGGACCGACACCGGAGACGGTTTGCAGCAGCCCGAACAGATCGCGCGCCTCGGTATCGGCAAAGCCGTACAGCGTCATCGAATCCTCGCGCACGATCATCGCGGTGTAGAGGCGGGCCTCGTCGCCGCGGGTGAGACCGGCCAGCGTGGAGGGGGTGGCGTTGAGCCGGTATCCGACGCCCGCAGCCTCCAGCACCGCGTGGTCGAGCCCGATCTCGAGCACCTCACCGCGCACCGACGCGATCACCTGGTCACCGCCTTTCGTTGCTGGGCAAGCCTTTCGGCGTATCTGCGCCGCGCCTGTTCGGCCTGGGCCTCCGCCTTCGCCATCCGCTCCAGCATCGGCGCCCGCCAGCAGTGGCAGATCGCCAGCGCCAGGGCGTCGGCCGCGTCGGCCGGTTTCGGCGCCGTCTGCAAGCCTAAAATGCGGGTCACCATCGCCGTCACCTGAGCCTTGTCCGCGGAACCGTTGCCGGTCACCGCCGCTTTGACCTGGCTCGGAGTGTGGAAGGCGACGGGTATGCCGCGCCGCGCGGCGGCCAGCGCGATCACCCCGCCGGCCTGTGCGGTGCCCATCGCGGTGCGGACGTTGTGCTGGGAGAAGACCCGCTCGATCGCGACCGCCTCGGGCCGATGGGTGTCCATCCAGTGCTCGGCGGCGTCGGCGACGCCCAGCAGCCGCTGCGCGAGGTCCATATCGGCCGGTGTCCGCACGACGTCGACGTCGAGCGCGGTGACCTGCCGCCCCAGACCGCCCTCGACGATGCTCAGGCCGCACCGGGTGAGCCCGGGGTCGACACCCATCACCCGCACGAAATGCACCCCTGTCGATTCGCGAACAATTGTTCGAAGTCTAACCGAGAGCCCCCGCACCGGCGGCCACCGACACGGAGCCGGGACGCCGCGACCCCGCACCGCGGAGCGACGAAGCCGGCTATTCCAGTGCGGCCAGCGCGGACTCGAACACCCGATGCGCGGTCGCGCCGAACAGGACGAAACGGATCTCGGCGGCGCCGGTACGCGCCGCCCGGACGGTGTCGAGGGCGATCCGGGCGCCGTCGTCGAGAGGCCAGCCGTACACGCCGGTGGAGATCGCCGGGAAGGCGATCGTGCGGGCTCCCAATTCCTCTGCGACACGCAGGGATTCGCGGTAGCAGGAGGCCAGCAGGGCGGAGCGGTCGTGTTTCGCCGCCCAGACCGGGCCGACGGTGTGGATCACCCAGCGGGCGGGAAGGTTGCCGGCCGTCGTCGCCACGGCCGCCCCGGTGGGCAGGCCGTCGGGATAGGTCGTCGCCCGCAACTGCTTGCAGGCGGCGAGGATGTCGGGTCCGCCGCGGCGGTGGATCGCACCGTCGACCCCACCGCCACCCAGCAGCCCGGAGTTGGCGGCATTGACCACAGCGTCCACGTCTTGTTCGGTGATATCCCCGCGCAACAGCACGATTTCGGCCATATTCCCCATTGTGCCCGCGCGGGGCTCGCGCGGCGCCGGACTTCGACCCCATCTGCCCCGGCCGCCCGGCCGGACCGGACTCCGAGCGAGTTCACAGGGTTTCTCGAGGAACGCCACCGACAATTACGCCGTGTTCCCGCACAACGGCCGCAATGTCGTGGCCCGCACCGGCGCCAACCACTTCACCCTGCGCCGGATCGAGAACC